>JADFRO010000069.1 GCA_022561255.1 Planctomycetota bacterium
CCAACAGGAGCAACCCAAGATGAAAACGTTAGCTATTGCCGAGTCTCAAGCCTCAAACGCAATGGTCTCTCTCGACAAAAAACCGACTCGCAAAAACTCATCCTCAAGCGGCGTCGACTGGCAGCCTGCTAGAAACGGTATTAAGAAATTTGAATTTCTGCAGCGACCGTGTAACGTGATCGCCACAACGCGTGAAATACGAAGCGGGCGGAAGAGACGATGACGTCGACGAAACACATCTTGATCACCGGAGCTTCGAGCGGAATCGGAGCGGCCTGCGCGCTGCATCTCGATCGATTGGGATATCGCGTTCTGGCTGGCGTCCGCCAGGAAGCCGACGGAGCGGCCCTGAAAGAACGATCCTCGGATCGACTGACCCCGGTGAACATCGACGTTACCAAGTCGGATTCCGTGGCCAACGCGCGCGAAGCGATCGCCGAAATCACGGGTGACGGCGGTCTTTTCGGCCTGGTCAACAACGCCGGCATCGCCGTTGCGGGACCACTCGAAGCGCTGCCGCTGGACGAGCTTCGCCGACAGTTTGAGGTCAACGTGTTCGGCATGATCGCGGTCGTTCAGGCGTTCCTTCCGTCACTCATCAGGGGCGGGCGCATTATCAACATGAGTTCAGCCAGCGGCCGCGTCGCGTTTCCGTTTGTCGGACCCTACGCGGGATCAAAATTCGCGCTCGAAGCACTGAGCGACTCGCTGCGATTGGAGCTTCGTCCTTCGGGAATCTTCGTCTCCGTTGTCGAGCCGGGTATGGTAACCACACCGATCTGGGAGCGGTCCATGGAAACGACACGCGACATGTTGGCCGATTTACCTGGGGAAATCCAGGACAAGTACCGGTCCATGGCCGATGCCGTTGAGCGCGCCGCAAAAAAATCGATGCGATACGCGATTTCTCCGGAGCGGGTGGCTGGCGTCGTCGCAATGGTTCTTCGCGCGCGCCGTCCGCGAGCCCGATATATCGTTGGCATCGATTCAATGATCGCCTCGCGCGTTGTGCGTTTTCTACCGGACCGCTTGCGCGACTGGGTTCTTACGCGAGCGATCGGACTCCCACGCTAACGCCGTGTACGAAGATTTCTGAGAACGTGTGTGGGAAGCCTTTTCCGAGCCGCTCCTGCGGAGGGCGAAGCTCCTGCGGAGGGCGAAGCTCCTGCGGAGGGCGAAGCTCCTGCGGAGAGCGAAGCTCCTGCGGAGAGCGAAGCTCCCGTAAGGAAGCGGTCTGATGTCGCCCGCAGGAAACCGCTCCCTGGCGGTCGCGGATCGGTTCAACCTGACGCCTTCTCACACACGCTCTGAGTGGCGATTTCTATGACCGCCGAAAAATCCCCCGTCACGAATGTTCACGAGTGGGTTCGCACGCCTTTCTCCGTCCGACGCAACATCGTCAAGGTGTGGCGACGCCTGCCGCCGGACCTGTGGATCGGTCTGTCGCTTCCCGAAGACAAAGAGCGTGCGGTGCGCGTTGAACGTCGATCGCTGACTGGGGTCGCTGCGATGGCCGTTCTGCTGTTGGCCTGCTTCGCCGGAGTCGGTTACCAACCTTCCGAAGGTGTGGTCGATCGAAGTTTTCCGGTTCTGGGCAAGTCAACGGAAACATCCGCCTCCACTCCACCGCCGACGGGCTGGTACTACCAACCGCTGCAATCAGCCTCACTCGCTCTTTGGGTGATCTGTCCGACGTTTGCAGGCTGGGCGTTCGTACGCCTGCTGTGGATCCCGCTGGTGGCGGCTGCGGCGCCCACGCGTGACGCGACGTTGAATCTGGCGCGCCAACTTGGTGCGGTATATTTCTATGTCTTCGTCATGATCGTTGTGGGAGCGGCCTTGATGATCCCTCTGATACTGGTCGACGCGAAGGGCACGGAAACGTTTCGGTGGTATTTCTGGTGCTTCCTTTTCGGGGAATCCTTTTTTGTACCGGGGGCGATGTGGCTGAGACTCGTGATTCTCGACCGGTCGGGGCACGTGTTCGGAGCGCGGCGGTACCAGATTCTGGCGGTTTACTTACTGCTAACCGTAGTGATTCCGATCATCGGCATGGTCAAAGAGCTCGATTGAGCGCCGCGGTTACTTGCGAAAGTTGATAAACGGCCGGGCGTTACCAAACGACCGGCAGGACGCCGACGCTGAAGCCCGCCGCCCCGCCGACCAGGAGAATCTTGGTGCCAGGTGAGAGCTTACCTTCCTCGTACGCGCGCCCGAGGCCAAGCGGAATGCTCGCTGCGGCCGTGTTACCGCAGTCGGTGATGGTCACGATCTCGTGACCGGTCCTAATCCCGCAGCGCTCTCGAAGGCCCTCGACAATCTCTTCGGTAACCTGATGGCCGCACGCGACGTCGATGTCGGACGCCTTCCACCCGATCGAGTCCAGCGCCTCAGTCACCACGCTGGGAATCAGGTCGAAGGCGGCGTCACGTAGCTCCCGCGATTCGCTACGGAAGTATCCGTATTCTTGATCGAAGTGGTACATACTGCCGCCACCCAGAACCGTCGCCAAGCGCCATTTGTCGCCGTACGAGCGGAAGCGGGTGGTCATAATGCCGCGTTCGTCTTCCTCAGGAACGGGTTTGAGAATGGCGGCTGCACCCGCGTCCCCCAAGGTTAAGCTGGCGATCCGCGACTTGAGGTCTTCGGTGGAACGAATTCGCCAGTCGATCGATAAGGACAACGTCTCGCCGACCGTGACCAGCGCGCAGCGCGACTTGCCCACTCGGATGTGCGAATCCGCGACGTCCAGGCCGTTGAGAAAACTGTTACACGCGTTCTTGATGTCCAGCACTTGGCTGCGGCGACAACCCAGCTTTTCCTGGATGATGTTGGCGGTGGCGGGTTCGGTAATGTCGTGGGTACAGGCGGCGAAGATGAGCAGATCGACCTCATCGGGCGACACTCCGGCGCGGTCCATCGCCTGCTTTGCAGCGCTCACGGCCAAGTCGGACGACTGCTCATCAGGAGCGCGGAAGTGCCGCGTGCGAACACCGGTAAGCCGTTGGATCAGACCGTTGGTCAACTCGTAACCGGTCGTTTCGCAGACGCGACGATTGATGTCTTCTGTCGTGACAGGCCGCCCCGGCAGGTAATAGGCAACACTGGCGAAGGCGGATCGAACTCCCACTGCGTCAATCTCCTGAAATAGCGCCCGATCGAAGCTGAGCCGCCCCGCGCCGAGGGGGTCGATACAGCCTGATTCGGAGCGGGGATTATGACCGATTTGGAGTGGTTATGTCAAGCTGGGGTTCGTCGCCGCATTTCCCACTGGCTTCGCGTGGGGATCGTCCCGAGCGGACCGCAACCGCTATCCTTCTGGGCGAAACCTCCCCCGTACACCGTTTGCGCGACCTGCATCCGCCCACACCCACAGCGGTGTGAGATCAGTAAAATCCACAGCCCCGTGCCGGAGTTGAAGCCCGTCCGCCCGATTTCCGGTGTTGCATCGCCGGTAGGGCCACTGGTTGACGCGCGTCGCGTCCTGCGGATCATACGCCCAGCGGACCTGAACGTCATACAAGGATGCCTGAAGTTGCGCAACGGATTGCACAATCCGCTCATCACACCGCCCCGCTTTGATGTAAGCGGCCGACGTAGCCGCATAACGGCGCCGGGCGTGGCCATGCGACCCGGAACTCGCCATCACCCATGCAGCGTAACGCCACGAAAGCGAAGGCTCGCGTTCTAAGAGGACGACAACGCCGACATGATCTATCTAAACAACGCCGCGACGACCTGGCCTAAGCCGGAGATGGTTTATCAAGCCGTCGACAAGTGCTTCCGCGAACTGGACAGCCCGATGCGCAACTCGTCTGAAGGCGCTGAACATGGCGACTTGATGAACGAAAGTCGCGCAAGCATCGCCTCTTTTTTCGGCGTGATCGATCCCAAGCGGCTGATCCTTACGCCCGGTTGCACCTACGCTCTGAACCTAGCCATACTTGGCATCGACTGGAAATCCGGCGACGTAGCCATTATGAGCGGGCTGGAACACCACGCCGTGTCGCGGCCCATTAGAAAGCTGGCGATCGAGCGCAGTATTCGTTTCGAAATCGCGCCGTACGAGCCCGGCCATCCGATCGATCTCGACTTCGTCGAAAAGATTCTGCGCCGAGGCCGCGTACGCCTCGTCGCATGTACGATGGCCAGCAACGTAACGGGTGATATTTTCCCGGTCAAAGAGGTTGTCGATCTCGCCCATCGCTACAACGCGTTTTGCCTTTTGGACGCGGCGCAGGCAGCCGGCGTTCTTGAGGTGAATGTCGAAACGCTGGGCGCTGACATGGTCGCGTTCGCCGGGCACAAAGGCTTGTTCGGTCCGCCCGGACTGGGTGGATTGTACGTCGCCCCAGGGATTGACCTTCGGACCCTGGCCGAGGGCGGCACCGGCGGCGACTCCGGAACGCACGGTCTGTCCCACAAAGTTCCTTCCGCGTACGAAGTGGGTACGCACAACCTGCCCGCGATCGTCGGACTCGCTGCCGGCGTTCGCTGGATCCAGGAAACCGGGCTCGAAAAAATTCGCACCCATGAGCGAAAACTCGTTGGGCAATTCCTCGAAGGCGCGTTGGAGATTCCCGGTGTCACCGTCTACGGCGCCCGCGACCCGAACCAACGAGCCGGTGCGGTGTCCATTACGATGGAAGGAATGGCACCCAAAGAGCTCGCTGCGTGGCTAGCCACTGAGCATCAAATCACCACGCGAGCGGGGTATCACTGTGCTCCTTTGTCGCACGAAACGATCGGTACACTACCGGGCGACGGCACGATACGCTTTGGGTTTGGATACTTCAATACAGTCGACGAAGTTTCGATCACCCTCAAGCAACTCGCCAAGGCGCCGCGCGCCGTAGCCGTGTGACCGCCTCGCTACGCCTCTTTCAACCGTGATTCGACGCGTCGAGCGAATCTTGACCGGAACGCTTTACTCTCATCTCCAGCGTATCGCATGTTTCTTTCTTCCGAGCCGCGGGCTTCAGCCCGCGCGGTCTCGCCATACTCGATTTTGCTCGAAGGCCGGCGGACCCGGCTCTCGAATACAGAAAATTCACGAGCGGATGACCCCACTCAATCCCTCCTTGCCAAAAGGGTGGAGGCAACTACGCGATCCGCTGGACTTAACCGCTGGACGCGCTTGATTTGAGCGTCGCCGCGATTGCGTCGAGATCGAACGCCTTAGCCACCGTCACGTGGACACCAAAGCGGCTACGTTTAGCCGCTCGGCGCTCGAGAGAAAAGTCGGAGTGGCCTAGGGTTGCGGTAAGAAATGACTCGATTTGAGGCTTACACGCCACGAATGTCTCGTCGGAATTGGGCGCCAGCGCGCGATCGTTGATAAACAGTTCGAACTCCTGGCGGCTAAACCGTAGCGGTCCATCGTCCGCGAAGCGGTCCTCCAGCAGTCGGCAGGCGCGAGCGGCGGAGGCGAACGCTTGGCGAAAACGATCTTCGTTACTGCCCTCGACCGGCGCCTTGCGGTTGTAGCGTAATCCCACGCGACCATCCGTCTGATCCATGCTGTAGTCCGCTTCGTGGCCAACGAGTAGAACACCCGGACCGTCGGGCACGTGACGGTAATCCGCCACGTCGATGAGCAGTTCGTCGAGTATCGAATCGCGAATCCATTGGTGGAATACTTCGATGAAACGCACAAGCTCTACGGCTAGATCACCATCGACGTAGAGTTTCACGTTAACGTGCTGAAGTTCCATGGTCGAAAGCTCCGAGCCCGCCGTCTAAGCACCTTGGGTGGACTGGGACAACCCCTCCGCACGCATTCGATTGTAGCAGCTATGAATCGCCTCGATGAAGAGCTGGGCCTCTTCGATGGTGAAACGAGCTGATTCCGACGTGAAGGCCTTGGTCGCGTTCTTATGGGCAGCGAACAGGTAATTGGCGAATTTTCCGCCTGCGTAGGGATCGAAAATTTTCTTCGTGTCGTAGTACCGCTCCCGAAACTCGTCGACGATTTCGTCGGGATCGTTGGAAACGTCGTCGTACTGAATCAACACGATCGCCTTGGCAGCCCGGATCATGGAGTCGTAGGCGCCCTTACCCGCCTTTTGGAAATCACTCGCCTCCAGCGAGACCTGAGCTTCAAACACCAATCGCTCGGCGGTGGTCATCTCGAACTGAAAGGCTGTCACCACTTCGCCCGCACATTCACCCTTGCCGATGTCGCCCGTACTGTATTCGCGGGGATCGAACCAATCGGTGTAAAACGTGGGATCCTGATCATGCTCCGGCGCGTTCTGGGTCAGATCAACGAGAAGCTGACGAATCTGCGCCTTGCCCACGCGACCAACGAACTGTGCAAACCGTTCGTCCTTCTGACGCATTCGCAAGTAGTGATCCGTGATGCGGTCCAACGCATCCGGAATGCGCTTTGAAGGAATCGGTATGATCGGCAGGCCATACGAACCGGCGTTCTCTTCCCACTGTCCGCCGAGAACGACCTGGAAATGCGGCACCTGGTATCCGTTCACGATTCGACTGACACCGAAAAAGCCGATGTCGGCGACGTGATGCTGCCCGCAACTGTTGAAGCAGCCGCTGACCTTGATGTGCAAGTCCTGTAGCGCCTGATCCATCTCGAAACTTTTTTCCGCGAGACGACTTCGCAGCTCAGAGGCTAGTCCACGCGACGACGATATGCCCAGCTTGCACGTATCGGTACCCGGGCAAGCAACGATGTCGACAATGTTACTCGCCCCGGCGTCGCCAAGACCGGCCGCGTTAAGCGCTTCGTACAGCGCCCCCACGTCCGCCTTGCTGACCCAGCGCATCACAAAATTCTGCTCGACCGTCGTGCGCAGGGTGCCTTTGGTAAACTTGCGGGCGATGTCTGCCAGATCGCGGAGCTGATTCGACGTGAGATCGCCCAGCGGCAGCGCGACCGTTGCCGTGACGTATCCAGCCTGCCGCTGTTCACGCAGGTTCGTCTTGACCCAGCGGTGGTAGCCCGTACTGCCGTTACCCGAGGGGAAGTCACCGGGGGGCTTGAGCGGCGTCTCGGTAAGACCGTCGATGTCGGTAAGAAATTCCGTCCAGCGCGGATCGTGAGGAAGCTTACTACGCTCGGCAAGAACCTCCGCCTTGAACTTCTCCATGCCCCAGTTCTTAATCAGAAACTTGATCCGGGCACGCGATCGATTCTTCTTCTCGCCATAACGGGCGAACACACGCGAAACCGCCTGGGCCATCGGAAGAACTTCCTCGGGCGGCAGAAACTCATCGAAAACCTTTGCCTGATATGGCACAGCACCGAGCCCGCCGCCGACCAAGAACTGAAATCCCCGTTGCTCCTTGCCGGCGACGACACGGGTGACAGCCGTGTAACCCAGGTCGTGCATCGCCGTTAAGCCGCACGAATGTTGAGCACACCCGCTGAAGGTCGGCTTGAACTTGCGACCGAAGTTTTGGATGTCCGGGTGGCCCAACAGAAATTGCGTTAAGGCGTGGGCGTACGGCGTTACGTCGAACGATTCGTCCGGACACACGCCGGCGTACGGACAGCCGGTTATGTTTCGCACGGAATTGCCACACGCCTCGCGTGTTGTGATTCCCACGGAGGCCAGGCGACGCATCAGCGTCGGCGTATCGTCAATGTGAACGAAATGAAGCTGAAAATCCTGCCGCGTCGTGATGTGAACGATGGCATCGGAATATTCCTCCGCGACGTCAGCCATCAACTCAAGCTGCTCGGGATTGACGCCGCCGTACGGAATCTTGATGCGCATCATCCCCGGCGCGTCCCACACGGTGTTGACGCCTTTGGTGGGCACATCGGTGGAGTAGGCGAGCGTGCGCGTTTCCACACCGTCGTAGCGTTGACCGTTGTCGTACCGCTGACCATAAACGCCGCGACGCAAACGCGTCTCAGCGAAGATGACTTCGCCTAGCTTGTCCTGGCGGCGCAGCTCGATCTCCGTCTCGAACGTGTCGATCTCCTCGGCGAGCGGCGCGGGTAGCTTGCCGTCGAGGCGCTGTTTCCACAGTATGTTGCTGGCCTTCATTTTGAGATGTCCCGTGAACGTGCGATGAGCGACGCTCGGCCCATCTCAGTCTAGCACTTTACGACCGCCGGAGCAATCTATCGGACCCTCGAACAGGCCCGTTCGGTGGCAAAGTTGGGCCTGTACGGCTATACTTTCCGCCGTTATGAGCGACAGTCACACGCTTCGTGTTTACGACTCCATTATCGGCCTGCTTCCCAGCGAGGATAACCCCACACCGCTGGTAAGGCTCAATCGCGTAGTGTCGTTCGAGCACACACAGGTGTTCGTCAAGTTGGAGTGGTACAACCCCTTCGGCGCCGTAAAGGACCGCATCGCCGCCAACATGATCCGCGACGGGGAGGAGCGAGGATTGCTCGGTCCCGGCAAGAAACTCGTCGAGCCGACCTCGGGCAACACCGGGATGGGACTCGCGATGATCGCCAACGCCAAGGGCTACGCACTCCAGACGCCGCTTTCCACCGCTATTCCCCTGGAAAAGCGCACCGTCCTGCGATTCTTCGGAGCGGACGTCATCGAGCTGGACGACACCCTATGTCCGGCACCCGGTGCACCAGAGGGAGCGATCGCCCGAGCGGTACAGACGGCCGAGACGCAGCCCGATTTCGTGATGCTCAACCAATACGAAAACGAGGCCAACCCGGACGCCCATTACCGAACCACCGGGCCTGAGATTTGGAAGCAAACCCGCGGAAAGTTGACGCACTTCGTGGCCGGCCTGGGTACCTGCGGAACGATCACCGGAACGGGAAAGTTTCTCAAAGAGCAGCGAGCGGGCGTGAAAGTCATCGGCGTCCATCCGGAGGATGGTCACGACATTCCCGGCGTTCGCAGCTTGCGGCAGCTCGCCCAGACCAAACTGTATCACCCCGAGCAGTACGATCAGACGGTTGAGGTTACGAATCGCGAGTCGTTCGACATGTGCCTGCGACTCAACCGCGAGGAAAGCATCATCGCCGGTCCGAGTTCCGGCATGGCCCTCGTCGGCGCACTTCGTACGCTACCCGACCAGCCGGGAACGATAGCCGTCGTGATCTTTCCTGACAACGTGTTCAAGTATGCGTCCTCATTGCAGAGACATTTTCCAGGCATCTGCCCGAGTGACCCCAAGGAAGTCGGCGAGGGCCTTGGTAAGAACGATCACTTCGTCGCCGGCATGATGGAAAACCTGAAGAACCGTTACGGCTCGGTTCGGGTGAACGACTTAACGAAGCAACTCGAGTCGACGGACAAACCGTTGCTCATCGACGTACGTCCGCCCGACATGTTCGCCAAAACGCACCTGAGCGGTTCCGTCAACATCCCCGAGGAAACGTTGCCCGATCGCGTGGACGAGCTGCCCGAGGACCGCGACACTGCGATCGTCACGATTTGCGGAATCGGCAAGTTCTCCAAGCATACGGTCTTGTATCTGAAATCGTTGGGCTACCGCAACGTACGGAGCCTGAAGGGTGGTGTGAACGAGTGGATCCGCAAGGGCCAACCTACCGAATCGACCGCGGACGACCAGAGCTAACGCCGCTGCACCCTCTCCGCAACAAGCCCGGACATTTCGAGAATTTTCGACAACTTATGGAACCCTACGAGCATCACCTGACTTATAAGGGGTGCAGGCGAGACTTGACCGGTCCAAAAAGCGAGGCTGCTGCGTGACGGAGCTTGGTATCTCGATAGGCGACTCCGACTGGGCGTGTGACGATCCCGAGAGGGAGCTGATCGCCCAGGCGAAGCGCGATCCCAAGGCGTTTACCGCGCTGTATCGTCGACACTACGGCGCAATCGCCGGATACGTTCAGCGACGCGTCGGCGACCCCAACGTCACGGACGATCTCGTCGCGGAGGTGTTCCTGGCAGCCATGCGCTCGTTGCGGCGCTATCGCCATCGGGGAACTTTCCGGGCTTGGCTTTACCGGATCGCCACCAACGTGGTGAACCGTTGGGCGCGTCGCCACCAGCGGCGTGCCAAGTTGGAACTCCGCGTGTTCATGACGACTCAGCGTCAAGTGGAGAAGGGATCGGTGATGGGCAGCGATGGCGTCGAGCATGCACGGCGGGCGTTGTTGTCACTCTCACCAAAACATCAGACCGTCCTGGCGCTACATTACCTCGAGGGATTGTCCGTCGAAGGCGTCGCTGAGGTGGTCGGCTGCGGGACCGGCACGGTGAAGTCCCGCCTGTCGCGCGGACGCGAGGCGCTCCGCCAACGTTTGGAGCAAGAGAGGTAAAACCATGCACAACGACCAAGATCCCGTCGATGTTGCGCTGAATGCCCTACGATCCACCGCGCGGGCGCCCTCCATTCCCGACGCCAAACTTGAGGAGAAACTTATGCGCAGTTTTGGTAACAGCCACACGTCTTCACGGCTTGCGAAGTACCGAACGCTACTGATCGCCGGCGCGGTTGCCCTGTTGGGTGGCGCCGGGTTCGCAGCCGCAGGCGGTGCGGACGTGGTCAAGAGTTGGTTTATCACCGTGGAGCTGACCGGAGAAGACGGACAAGTCTTCATCACTTTGCTCGAACCCGTTGAGGGCGAGGACGGGACCGCCACGATGGACCTCGACCTTGGGAACGGACAGCAGGCTAGCGTGGAAATCCGGCGCCTCACCGGTCTAACCGTCGATGATCCGCTCTCGGAGCTCGGCGAAGACGCCACGATGATCAACGTAACACTCAACGGGGAAGCATCCGCGGAAGGTGACGGCCTGGCAAAAACCATCACCCTGATACAAGCCGACGGAGCAGGCCCCGCGTCGATGATCATCGACCGACTC
>JADFRO010000070.1 GCA_022561255.1 Planctomycetota bacterium
GACGCGGGTTGGAGCGTTGTGGCCGCACTAACCAATTCGCTGACCAAACGAAAACTCGACCATATTGCCGTCTGGGTCGGGCAGTCCGCAGTAATACCCCACGATTTCACCCGCATCGAACGGTTCCCACAGGTCGGTGAGTCCGTCCGCTTGCGCTCGTTCGTAAACGGCGTCGACTTCGGCGCGACTCCCCACAGCCATCCCGATGTGTTGCCACGGAGGCTGGCGATTTTGCTCGTAAGGCGCGGCGATGAGCACGATCACAAACGCCGGCGGATCCTCGCCCCAACCAAGCCAAACCACGCGGTTGACTTCGGGGTCGGTGCGGTCGTGAATCACCTTCATCTCGCAGTAGCGACCGTAAAAGGCGACGGAGCGATCGAGGTCGAGCACCTGCAAAGCGACGTGCGTACATTTCATGGGACGCATCCCGTTAGTCGACGCTATGTCTTCGGCAACGTATCAGCAGGCAGCGCCGTGGCGATTCGGTGTAACTCCTGCGCCAGTTCCTTCACGCGCGACGCTACATCGTCGTCCGTTAGGTTTCCATCGGTAAACGAAGCGCCGGTAGCATAGACGAACCGCGGAACGATTAGGCATCGAAAGTCGAGCATCAGCGAGTTCGTAAGGCTCATCACCGCCATGTACGAGCCCTGCCCGCCGGCGGCACAGATGAACCCGACGGTCTTGCCGAGCCACGCTTGGCCTGTCAGCGCGATCAGGTTCCGCGTGGCGCCGCCGGTCTCGTAGTTGTAGATCGGCGTGGCGATGGTCACGGCGTCCGCGTCTGCGATGGCTTGCTGAATCTTCTTTACGTTGGGATGTTCGTAGCACGAAGCCGCGTCGCAGAAGGGTAGCTCGATTTTACGCAGGTCCATCAGCGTGCAGTCGTCGCCGATCGAAGTCACTGCGTCGCAGAGGTGTTGAGCGAGTACCGCACTCTTGCTTGTCTTCGACAGACTACATGACAGGATCAGTTGATGCATAACTCCCCGTTCTTGCACGAAGACGTTCAGGGACTCTCCGTCGGCGCGTCGGGCGGATCAGTTCCCCCGGGCGATTCAAACCGGGCCATCACCGCACACGCCGTCGAGTCGCTCCACACGTTGATCGACGTGCGGTACATGTCTAAAACGCGATCGACCGCGAGAATCAAGCCGATGCCGTCGAGCGGCAGCCCGACCGCCCCGAGTACAACGACCATCATCACCGTACCCGCGTGCGGAATCCCCGCGGCGCCGATGCTGGCGAACAAGGCTGTGATCGCCACGATCACCTGCTGGCCAACGGTTAAATCAACGTCAGGCGTGACCTGGGCGATGAACAACACAGCCACCACTTCGTAAAGCGCGGTTCCGTCCATGTTGACCGTTGCGCCGAGCGGCAGCACGAACGAACTGATTCGGTTGCTAATGCCCGCACGCTTTTCGACGCATGTGATCGTGAGCGGAAGCGTTCCGTTGCTGCTGGCTGTGCTGAACGCGGTGAGCAGCGCGGGCGACATCGATTGGAAGAATTTCAAAGGCGACCGACGACCCAGAACGATACAAATCAGCGGTAGCGTAATCACCGCGTGGAAGGTCAGAGCGATCGCAACCGTCAGCACATACCACCCCAGCGCGACGAACACGCCCAGTCCCTTACCCGCCGACGCGTACAGCATGAAGCCCAGCACACCCGCGGGCGCAAACTTGATGATGAACATCGTCATCTTCATCATCACTTCAAACACGCCGTTGAAGACCTTCGTGAGCAATTCCCCGACCTCTCCGCCTACGATCGTGATGAACACTCCGAACATCACCGCGAAGAAAATAACGCCCAGGATCGACTTGTTGCTCGGATCAGACAGAGCGTGGAACGGGTTCGCCGGGATCAGGTTGAACACCTGGTTCCACAACGTCTCCGCAAGTCCGGCACCCGTTTGGACAACGTCCATCGTGACCGCCTCGCGCGACGCCTCGATCAATTCGATGTTGCCGTGCGTGCCCGGTTGGATGATGTTAAACGCCACGATGCCGGTGATGATCGCGAGCATGCTCGTCGTGAGGTAATACGTCAGCGTGCGCCCGCCGAGTCGAGCGAGCCCCGATAGGCTACCTGTGCTCGTGATGCCTGAGACCAACGACGCGAGGATCAGCGGCGCGACGATCATCGACAGCAGCCGCAGGAACACATCGCCCACGCCCTTGCCGTACGCCGCCACGGTGCGCGGCCAATACGCATCGATAGTTCCCGACTCCGCCAGAATGTTCAGCGGTAGTCCGACACCGGCCCCCACGAGCATGGCGATCAGAATCTGATGGTGAAGTTTCAATCGCATCGTGCGAATCGTCGTCGACCGACAGCGGTGGCGAACAGCAGACCGTCAGTTTACCGAGCCAGTTTGATCATCTTGGCCACGAACCGATCGCCCTCGACTTTTCCGTCGACGATCACCTTGCGTGCCGTGATACATATGCCATCGTCCGCGTGTGCGTCGCCGAGATCATCGATCCCCGCACCGTCGACCAGGTACGCCTTGCCGTCGACTTTGACCGCCAGTTTGCACCCGCGAACGTCCTTCATGTTGTAGATGCACGTAGCGCATCCAGCCTCCGCTGAACGCTGCGAACTGACGCATCCGACGGACAATAGAAGTGTGACCACACCGATACCCAAGAGCGCGTTTCGCATGATGTACTCCTTCACTCATTCCCACATGAACTCAAGCTAACCCGAACAGGGCGTCACGATACCCGGTCTTACGGCGATGATCCACACGTACCCCGACGCAGTCGTTCCTCCGCGTTTGACAGCTTCCCCGACGGCCGCTATATTTGTCCCGTGCAGCATCGATTGTCCCACATTTTCCCGGAAGGCGAGCCGGTATGAAGGCCGTCGCCGTAATCCCGGCCCGATACGCCTCCACACGCTTCCCCGGAAAACCTCTCGCCAAAGACACCGGCAGGTTCCTCATTCAACACGTCGTCGAGCGCGTGCGACAGGCCAGGCGAATCGAGCGCGTGATCGTCGCAACCGACGACGAGCGCATCGCCCAAGCTGTGACATCCTTTGGCGGTGACGTGCAAATGACAAGGTTTGACCATCCCAGCGGTACGCACCGCGTTCGTGAAGTCACCGATGCGCTCGACCTCGCGGACGACGCCGTTGTGCTGAACGTCCAGGGCGACGAGCCTGAGATCAGTCCGGCTTCTCTCGACCGCCTCGTTGACCGAATGTTCGATTCAAAGAACGAATCACAGATCGCAACGATCGCCGCCCGTTTCGACGACAACGGTCCGCGCGAAGGGTCGGGCTCGCCGCTTGATCCGAATTGTGTAAAGGTAGTGGTGGACGCGGCGGGGCGGGCGATGTACTTTTCGCGAAGTCCGATTCCGTACCCGCGTGATACAAACGGTGCGATCGATCGGCCGTCACACTGGCTGTTGCACTTGGGCATCTACGCCTATCGCGTCTCAGCCCTGCGTCGGATCACCAGTGAGCATGTCGAGCCCGGTGTCTTGGAGCGGGCCGAGTCACTTGAACAGCTTCGCTGGATGGAACATGGGTTTTCTATTGCCGTGGTCGTTGTCGATGAGCGATCGGTCGGAATCGATACACCGGCTGACTATGCCGCGTTCGTAAAGCGAACGCGCGAGGAAACGCACGGCGTCAGCGTATAGCCGGTCGCGCCGTAGCGGCTTGTCGGTCCAGCGTTTGTGCGGTGTGGTGTTGAAATGGATAGACGGTTTTTGAAGACTCAGTAAGGGCGCTTATGAAACGTAAGACAGATCTGACGAGCGTGGGCCACGTAACGGAAGAAACGGAGTTCTTTACCCCCATGCCCGCCGGCTACGAGCCGGGCAAGACCAAGTACGTCGTCGTCTTCGGTACGGTGATGAGCGGTCTGGGCAAGGGCATCTTTTCCAGTTCCTTGGCTAAGGTTCTTCAAGACAAAGGTCTCACCGTCGCCCCGATCAAGCTCGAAGGCTACTTCAATCGCGACAGCGGAACGCTCAACCCCTTCCGCCATGGCGAGGTTTATGTGCTCGACGACGGGATGGAATGCGACATGGACTTGGGAACGTACGAGCGTATGCTCGACCAGAACCTCTCGCACCTCAACTTCACGACCAGTGGCCAGATTTTCTCATCGGTGCTCGACAAAGAGCGCGAGGGTAAGTACCTCGGCCGAGACGTTCAGATGATCCCCCACGTTACCGGAGAGGTTAAACTCCGCCTGCGCGAGCTAGCCGTCGCCACCCAAGCGAACGTCGTCTTCGTCGAAATCGGCGGGACCGTCGGCGACGTGGAAAACGCCTACTACATCGAGGCCGTAAGAGAGATGTCCTTCGAGGAGGGACCGTCAAACTTCGCCTTCGTCGCCCTGACGTACATCGTCGTACCGCAGGTGCTCGGCGAGCAGAAATCCAAACCCGCTCAACTCAACCTCAAGCTACTTAACGCTGCGGGTATTCACCCGCACATCATCGCCTGTCGCGCGTCGGCGCCCGTTTCCAAGAAGGTCCGCGAAAAGATCGCTCTGTTCGCCAACGTACCCATGGACCACGTCTTCTCGATGCACGATTGCGATAGTGTCTACGTGATTCCTGAGATGCTCCGCGGCGCAGGCATCGACGCGGTGGTGATGAACCAATTGAACCTCACCGAGCGCACGGACGTCGCTTCAGAGGAGGCGGCCCGAGCAACCTGGAGCGCCTACATCACGCGATTCCGCGAAGCGAAGCATCCTATTACGGTCGGCATCATCGGAAAGTACACCTCCGTCCGCGACAGCTACGCCAGCATCATCCAAGCGCTCGAACACGCCGGAGCGTCACTCGACGCCAAGGTCCGCCTCGATTGGATCGACAGCAGCGACCTGACCGACGAAAACGTCGTCGAGCGGTTGGAGCACTTGCACGGCGTCATCGTGCCCGGCGGATTCGGCCTGCGCGGCGTCGACGGCAAGATCGCCTGCGTAAAACACGTACGCGAAAACCGCGTGCCTTATCTGGGACTTTGTTACGGAATGCAGATCGCCGTGATCGAATACGCCCGAAACGTCTGCGGCCTCACCGACGCTACGAGTACCGAAATCGAACCCGATACACCGTATCCGGTGATCGATCTACTTCCCGAACAGAAAAAGATCGAAGGACTCGGCGGCAACATGAGGCTCGGCGGGTTCGACGTCCAACTCTCGCCCGATACGATGATCGCCGAGGTTTGCGGTGGCGCTGATCGCATTCGCCTTCGTTTCAGGCATCGTTACGAGGTCAACCCGGACTACATCGAGACCTTCGAAAGCAAGGGACTTGTATTCTCCGGCCGAAGTCCTGACTATCCCATCATGCAGGTGATGGAGCTTCCCAAGAAAGCCCATCCGTTCTTCATGGCTACTCAGGCCCATCCCGAATTCACGAGCAGGCCGCTTCATCCGCAACCGATGTTCGTCGGCCTTGTCCGTGCGGCCTTGCAGTTCAGCGGTGTCTCGATCGACGACCGCGGCGAACAGGATCCCATCGCAACCGAGCCGACTTGTTCCGCCGGCCCCGCGCCCGCTTCGATGTAGCGCGTTTCCGACCCGACGTGCCCCGGCCTGTGTTCAGACGTAGGGTTACATCCTACGGGCACCGCCGCGCCTTGTGCGACGCCACCGACGCTGCACGCCGGGCTGCTGACCGAGAGCTCCGGTCGACTTCGCAGCGTCTCTGATACGCTCAGACGGGGCATTTTCGACTCTTGCGGGATTCGGGCGACCTGCTACAGTGCCTTGCTGATCAGATTGCGCGGTCAATCTGGGAGTGGATCACAACCCCGAACGGAAACTGAAAAATGTTCGACATAAACGGATTCTTGACGTCTCCGCAGTTCTTCGCGCAGTTCTCGTCGATCATCGTGGCCGTTCTCTCCGCCCTTTTCGGAGAATTCATCGGCAACTTCTTTGCCAGCGGCATTTAGGTTCGCCAATGGGCCGCACCCCGGTTGAGTGTGGTTTCGCCGGTCCGGCGTGAGCCGTCGCCGCGCGCCGAACGCACTGCCAACATGGGCCGACCTCGCCGGGGGCTGTTTAGAACGCTATTCCTTACAAGTCCTTGACCCGCCTCGCCGATGCAGTATATTGAAGTCAGGGTGTCAACGGGTGGGGTTGTTCCCACTTGCGTCCCCCGTGAGGCGTATCCCGCAAGATTCTTTAAGCGACTGTAGGACTGATGACGCACCGAACATGGTAGTCCCCGGGCTTACAAGCGGCGATGTGCCGTTGGGTGCCGGCGGCTCCAGTGCGGAATCGGTCCGGCGGTCGCTTTTCCTTTACCCTAACGTTCGCGGCGTTGCGGACGCCGGTGCGATAGAGGAGTACCGAAGCTGAAAGTCACACTGCCGGATGGTACCACGAAGGACGTCTCCCACGGGGCGACCACGGCGGACGTCGCCGAACTGATCGGGCCCGGACTCGCACGAAAGGCGATCGCGGGGCGCGTGCAACAAAACGGCAACAGTCGCGTTGTCGATCTGCATCAACCGTTACCCGGCGATTGCGACCTGACGGTGCTTACGGCGACTGACGAAAGCGCGGCCAGCCTGCTCCTTCTTCGCCACAGCGCCGCCCACGTCATGGCCGAGGCGATTTGCCACCTGTTCCCCAAGGCCAAGTTGGTCTACGGTCCGCCCCTCGACGACGGGTTCTACTACGACATCGACCTCGATCAATCGATCACACCTGATGACTTCCCGCGCATCGAGCAGGAGATGACGCGCATCGTCAAGGAAAACCGGACCTTCAGCCGCTACGAGTTGCCTCGCGCCGAGGCGATGACCAAGCTGGGCGACGAAGGAAACCGGTACAAAATCGACAACGCTGAGCGGGCCGAGGGTGATTCCCTCAGCTTCTACGTTACGGGCGAACGCCGTGGCGTCGACTTTGAGGATCTTTGTCGAGGCCCGCACATTCCTGCGACCGGGATCGTCAAAGCCTTCAAGATTCGGCAGGTGAGCCGTTCGCACTACCGAGGCGACGTCAACGATCAGCCGCTCCAACGCATTTACGGGACGGCCTTCTTCAAAAAGTCGTCTCTGTCCGCCTATCTCGAACGACTCGAAGAAGCCAAGCGGCGCGACCATCGCGTGATCGGCAAGGAGCTCGACCTGTTTTCCATCAGCGAGCGCGTCGGCAGCGGACTGATCCTTTGGCTTCCCAAGGGAACCATCATTCGTACCGAATTGCAAAACTATCTGACCGAGGAGATGAGAAAGCTCGACTACGAGTTCGTGATGTCGCCCCACATCGGGCAACTCGATCTCTACCGCACGAGCGGCCACTATCCGTATTACGAAGATTCCCAGTACCCGGCCATGTTCGAAACGGATCGCGGTAAGGCGATCCAGGCGCTCCTTCAGTACGCAAAACGCCTCCGCGCGTCGGACTCAGCTAAGCAGGAGGAAAGCGCCGACGCCGTGAAGAAAGTGATCGACGCATTTCAAACCGCCTGGGGAACTATCGAGGGCCTATCCGCCGACCCGTCACTGGACGAGCTCGTCGAAGCTCTTTACGCCGCCACGGCTCACGAGCAGGGTTATTTGCTTCGACCCATGAACTGCCCGCATCACATTCAGATTTACGCCGCGCGTCACCACAGCTACCGCGATCTTCCCGTTCGACTCGCCGAGTACGGTACCGTGTATCGTTTCGAGCAAAGCGGCGAGATCAGCGGCCTGACGCGCGTACGCGGATTTACGACCGACGACGCTCATCTCTTCTGCACGCCCGAGCAGGTCCAGGACGAGCTGCTGGCCACGGTTAAACTGACGCGGAAGGTTCTCGAAGTGCTGGGCCTGACCGACTACAGCGTCCGCGTTGGATTGCGCGACGCCGCGAGTGATAAATACGTCGGCTCCGATGAGAATTGGGAAAAGGCTGAGAAAGCGATTCTCGCTGCGGCGCGGCAAAGCGGTGTCGAATTCGTCGAAGAGGTCGGCGAGGCCGCCTTCTATGGCCCCAAAATCGACTTTGTAGTCAAAGACTGCATCGGTCGATCCTGGCAACTCGGAACCGTTCAGGTCGACTACAATTCTCCCGAGCGGTTCGATTTGTCGTACGTTGGGCGTGACAACGCTCCCCACCGCCCCGTAATGATCCACCGCGCTCCTTTCGGAAGTATGGAACGCTTCGTGGGCATTCTGATCGAGCATTTTGCCGGTGCGTTTCCCCTGTGGCTGTCGCCGGTCCAGGTAGCCGTGGCAACCGTTAGCGAGAAGAGTGTGAACTACGCACGGCAAGTCATAGCATCGCTCAAGGAAGTGGGGTTGCGCGTGGAGTTGGACGCCGGTGATGAGAAGATCGGCCCGAAAAAGCATCGCCTGCGCGCCGCCAAGGTCAACTACATCCTGGTCGTTGGAGAGCAGGAGGCCGCCGACGCAACCGTTAACGTCAACGATCGCGACGGGAAAAATATTGGTAACATGAGCTTGCAGCAGTTCGTCGACGCATGCCGCCAAGAGGTTGCAACCAAGGGGGGCAGCTGTCTGTCGACGCGGGAATCGTAACACGGGCGGACGTGTGATCCGCGGGTTGCGGATAAAGTCGGTTACGTCGCCGGCTCGAACCGCCTGAAACTTTTTGGAAAGGATTGCGACATCGCCAAAGCACTTCGCCTGAATGAACGGATCCGCATCACGCCGGTCCGCGTCATCGACCAGCATCAGGAACAGCTCGGGGTGATTCCCACACATGAAGCCCTCAACCTCGCACGGGAGGCCGGGCTTGACCTCGTCGAGGTTTCTCCGACGGAGAATCCACCCGTCTGCCGAATCATCGACTACGGCAAGCACATTTACGAGAAGAAGAAGCGACTGAAGGTCTCGGCGAGCTCACACGTCGTTTCGCTGAAGGAGATTCGCATACGCCCCAAAACGGACAAACACGACCGTGAGATCAAGATGAACCGGGCACGCAATTTCCTCGCCGAAGACCACAAGGTCCAGTTCACCATGCTCTTCCGCGGAAGGGAACGATTCCATCGCGACCGCGCCCACGTTATTTTCAAGAGCATCCTCGCTGAATTGGGGGAGACGGTGAAGGTCGAACGCACTCCCAGCATGGAAGGGCGCCGAATGACTATGGTTGTTGCGCCCGCCAAGCGTCCAGTGCGATCGAAGCCGGTTTCCAAGGCTCGGCCCGAAGTCGAACAGAAGAAGCTGAAACAGGCTGCTCCCGCTGAGCCCACCAAAGTCGCGCCGACAAGTGCACCCCAAGAGGCGCCACAGCCGCAGAGTACCGAACCGCCCGCGACGTAGCGCACTTCTCGCGCGACCGCTGTTTCAAGAACGCCGGCGTGCACTCGTCGTAAGACCTTTCGGACGAGCAGCGAGGCGGGGGTTGCGGCGGCGGCGCCTAGTTTCTACGCTGGGGTGCAGATGGAGGGGGCAGACGCCGGTGCGTTTGCGTCAGTTAACAACGAGCTCTTACCAACGAAATAGGAACGGACCATAATGGGAGCGGTAAAACTCATCGAACCACACGGCGGGCGTCTTATCGATCGGACAGGTGCCCAGAAAGATTCCAGCGACGGACTCGTCGCCGTAAACCTGTCCGCTTGGCAACAGTGCGACCTCGAAATGATCGGCTGCGGCGCCATGAGCCCACTCGAAGGATTCATGGGCGAGGCGGATTACAACAGCGTCTGCGACAATATGACACTGGCTGACGGCACCGTTTGGCCGCTCCCCATCACCTGCGCCGTAGACGATTCCGCCGCGGACAAGATCAGCGCCGGTGATCGAGTTCGCCTTCTCGACGATGCCGATCGTCTCCTCGGCTATCTCAACGTTTCCGAGAAGTTCCAGCAGGACAAGAGTCGTGCAGCGACGAAGGCGTTCGGTACGGATGATGTCGCTCACCCCGGCGTCAAGGTTCTGATGGCGTCCCCAGACACTTGCTTGGCCGGATCGATCGACGTCGTAACACCCAAGCACGATCCCATGTTCCCCGACCATCGCCTAACGCCGGTCAGGACACGCGCCGAGTTTGAGCGTCGCGGCTGGAAGACCATCGTCGCGTTTCAAACACGCAATCCGATCCACCGCGCCCACGAGTACCTTACCAAGTGTGCACAGGAGATGACCGACGGCCTGCTGATCCACCCGCTCATGGGCGCCACCAAGGACGGCGACATCTCACCGGAAGTGCGGATGAAGTGTTATGAAGTTCTCATCGAGAAGTACTACCACGCCGACCACACGATGCTCGCGATTATGCCGGCAGCCATGCGCTACGCCGGTCCGCGCGAGGCGATCATGCACGCGATCCTCCGCCAGAACTACGGCTGCACCCACATTATCATCGGCCGCGACCACGCCGGCGTAGGAAAATACTACGGAACCTATGACGCTCAGAAAATCTTCGATTCGCTCCCCGGCAAGGGATTGAAGATCACGCCGATCAAGTTCGAGCACACGGCTTGGTCCAAGGCGGCGGGCGGGATGGTCAGCAACAAGACCTTCCCCGAGATCGAAGGCGACCGCATTTTTCTCTCCGGAACCAAGGTTCGCGAGATGCTCCAGAAGGGTGAACGTCCGCCGATCGAGTTCACCAGGCCTGAGGTGGCGAACATCCTGATCGACGCGATGAAAGGTGCGTAGCCTGATCGCAAGCGACCCTTGAACCGTGCG
>JADFRO010000071.1 GCA_022561255.1 Planctomycetota bacterium
TGCGGAGTTAGGCCGCGCCTGGTGCTGCCGGTGCGACTTTGGGATCAACTCGACGACGTGGGCCGCCGCGCGGTGATCTTTCACGAGCTGGCCCACGTTCGGCGCCTTGACCATTGGGTGCAATGGGCCGAGGGGATCGTCGGCAGCGTTTTTTGGTGGAACCCGTTGGTGTGGTGGGTGCGCCACCGGTTGCATTTGGAAGCCGAGAATTGCTGCGACGCGTGGGTAACCACCCTGCTGCCGCGCACGCGCCGAGCCTACGCAGAAGCATTGATCAAAGCCAGACAATACCTCAACGAAGGTAACCGTTCCGTTCCCGCGATGGGTATAGGTGTAACGACAGGGCGAGCCAAACGTTTTGCGAGGAGACTCACGATGGTCATGACAACAAGTTCCAAACCCCGGATTTCCGCGTCGGGTGTGACGCTCGTTTTGATGATTGCGGTGACCGGCTGGCTGGCGTCACCGGTGCGTTCCTGCCCGCCGCAGGAGGGGAAGGCCAAGAAATGCGACGACGCCAAACCCAAGCTCGTTATCGCTGCTCCCGCCGTGGTCAAGCCCGACACGAAGACGACGTACGAGCGCTACGTCAAGGCTCGCGGGGAAGGCAGCCCGTTCCCAACTCCCAAGCTGGCTGGTGCATCCTTGTTGACCGTCGCGGACGGTCCCAAGGACGCCAAAAAAATCAAGAAGCTCGAGCGCCAGCTTGAGAAGCTCGGTCGGCAACTGGAACGACTCGCCCGTCAAATGGACGACGGCGACGATGACCGCGACGAGCGTGCAGAGCGCAAGGAACGCCGTGCACGAAAAGAGCGCAAGGATCGTACGAAACCCCGACGCACGAAGGAAAAACACGCCTACTCTTACGCACCTAAGCACGGACACGGACAACACGGCTTCGCCGTTGTGGCTCCTGTACCGCCGATACCTCCAATTCCGCCCCTCCCACCTGTTGCGGCGCTGGCCCCGCGTGCCGACTTCTTTGCGCAGCTCGACAAAGGTGACAAGGTCTGGCGCACCTACAAGCTTTCCGAGGGAAAGCTTAAGCCGTTTACCACGCTGATGAGCCGCGATGACGTGCCGATCTTTGTTCGCCCCGGTGACGGCAGCATCGAGATTTCCGCGACCAAGCGCCAGCATGGCGTATTCAATGCGTTCTTCCAGATGATCGATCCTTCCGACGATCGCGTCGGTTTCGGCTTCGGTGTGCCGTCGATGTTCTTTTCCGGCGACAACGTACGACTCTTCACGGGTGCGGGTAGCGGCTGCGGCGGCGGATGCAGCAAGTGCGGAAGCGCCGGTGGTTGCAAAGGCTGTGCCCAGAGCGGCTGCGCCGGTTGCAGTAGCCGTTCGTCGGGCTGTGGTAAGTGTCGAAAGGCCGCAGAGGGTCGCGCACGAGGCAGGGAGCTCCGAGATGACGCGCGTGCCCGCGTTACTGAAATCCGCGCAAGAGCCGAGGGCGAAGCCGCCCGTATCCAGGCCCGTGCTACCGCCCGTATCCAGGCCCGTGCTATCGCCCGTATCCAGGCCCGTGATATCGCCCGTATCCAGGCCCGTGCTATCGCCAGGATCGAGGAAAGCCGCGAGCGCGTGCGCAGGCATGCGAGAAGCGCCCACGCCGACGCTAAGGGACAGCGTGACGTCAGCCGCGAGCTTCAGAACCAAGCCGAGCAGCTTCGACGCCAGGCTGAGCGCCTCCGTGAGCGGGCAGAGCGCATCCACGAAGAGGCGGAGCGCGTCAGAGAGCAGGCGTCTGAGGAGTCAAAGAGCTCAGCGCCACGTGAAGCCTACCAGCACCACGCCCAAGTGCTTCAACAGAACGTCGAGCAGCTCCACCAGCAGGCCGAGCAGGTGGATCGTCAGGCCCACCAACTCGACGAACAGATGCAGGCCATCGAGGCCGACGCCGAAGAGCTTCAAGGTCACGCCGAGCGGCTCAACGAACGTGCGGAGTCGATCGAAGATGCCAAGCGATCTCTTGACGAAGTGGGCATCACCGCCGAGATGGCCCAGTCCGTCGTCGCGCTCGTAGCCCAAATCGAGCAGATGGCCCCGGAGGCTGTTGAAGCCGCCGCGGCGAGGCTCGCCGAACTCCCCGCAATGACGGAGACCGCGGGTGCGTTTCTCAAGCACGCGCTCGAGCCCGTCAACAGCGACGAGCTTGAAAAGACGGTTATCCAAGCGTTGAAGGCCGCTAGCGGCGAGGAGCACGAGAAAAAGGTTGACGACGACAGCGAGGGCGATTAAACGGGACGAGTGTCACCCGCACTTGGCGCGGTATCAGCGAGTGGCGCTTTCGAGCTAAGGCTTCCCGGCGGCTTGGATGTTGGTTACCGGGAAGGTCGAAAACAAGATGTGTTCCTGTGGAACCGACAAGCCAGCCCGCCGGCACGAGTGTGCCGTCGCGGCTCGGCGGTGGGTCGTTTCTACAGATTGCCGGATTGCAAGAGAACCACGACACGGAGGTGTACCGCATGTCGGGACCGCGCCGACCACGCCGGATCAGATTCATCCTGGGAAGTTGTTTTCTGCTGCTTACACCTTCGATCTCGCCCGGCCAATCGCCGAAGAACGCCGACGACTCGGCGATCCGCGATTATCTCAGCGGCAACGGGCTGCTCAATCGCGGTCTGTACGAACTCGCCATCGGTGAGTACGAGAAGTTCCTCACCGCTCACGGCGATCACGAAAAGGCTCCCATCGCGCGATACGGTCTTGCGGTGAGCCTGTTTCGCCTGGACCGCCACGACGACGCCCTGGTCGAGCTGAACCGCCTCGCCAAGCGTTCCGGCTTCGGCTACGCCGCCGAGGTGGCCACAATGATCGGGCAGTGTCACCTGGCAGCGAGTCGCTACGCCCCGGCCGCCCAGGCTTTTGAGATCATCATCACGCGCCACAAGAAGCACGATCTGGCGCCGACCGCCTTCGCCGGAGCGACGGAAGCGCTCTATCGCGACGGGAAGTACGCGGCCGCGAGCCAGCGCGGTCAGGCGATGGTCGCCCGTTGGCCCAAGCACACCCTGCGCGAGCGTGTGGAGTTCTTCGTCGGCCTGTCGGAGATGGGTCGTGCTGAGTACGACTTGGCTGCCATGCGCTTCGCTGATTTGCTCGAGCGTTTTCCGACGGGACCCTTCGTCGACCAGTCGGCGTTGCTGCTGGCTCAGTGTTACCACAACACGAATGCCGCCAAGAAGGCGATCCAACAGTATCGCGACGTTTTACAACAGAAGGCGGGCAAATTCACGTCTGACGCGCTCTATGCGCTGGGGTCGCTTCTGTACGACGAGGGATCGTACGAGCAGGCTGGCGATATGCTGGATCGCCTGCTGAATGATGATTCCGACAGCTTGCTTGCGAAACGCGCCGTGCTCCAGCGTGCCAGAATCTTTTTCGCGCAGAACGATTTTAAGCGTGCATTCGTAGCGTTTAAGGTTTCCGGCGGGGTGGATCAGGAGACGGCCGATCGAGCGTCCTATTGGATGGCCAAGTGTAAGCTACGCCTGGAGGACTTCGTCGCCGCGGCCGAGCGATTCGCCAACGCGATCGAGGAATTTCCCACCAGTGTGCTCCTACCCGAAATGTACTACGATCGTGCCGTCGCGCTGCTCCGTGCCGATAACCGCGACGACGCGGTCAAGGTTCTCGCAACGTTTCGATCGCTCTATCCGGATCATGCGCTTTCCGCATCGGCACTTCACATGCTGGCGACCACCGAGCATCAGCAGACACGCTACGAGCGGAGTCGTGTTCACTGCAGCGCGTTTCTTGAGCAATTTCCGAACCACGAGGCCACGGCGGCGTTGCGTTTTCTTTCCGCCGAGAACGAGTTTCTTTCGCAGCGATATGCCGAGGCCGTCGACGGTTACCGTACATTTCTGAACCGCCACGCCGGCGACGAGCGCCTGACCAAGGCTCGGTTCCGCTTGGCGACGGCGCTGCAGCGACTCGACCGATTTGACGAAGCTGAGCCTCTTTTTGATAGCGTCGCTTCGTCGGCCGACACGGACGACACGTTCCGATCGGCCCTGATGTCGTTGGGAGACATTCATTTTCAACGCGGCGAGTGGACAAAAGCTGAGAGCCGCTTCGACGAATATCTATGCAACGGTCTCGACGTTGCGTTGGCCGACGATGCGCTCCTCAAAATGGGGTTCGCCAAGCAGCGGCAAGGCAAGTTCGCCGAGGCACTCAGCGATTTCGATCGCCTGCTCGAATCGTTCGAGGAAAGCCCGCAGCGCTTGCAGGCGGTTTTCGAGCGGGGGCAAGCTTTGGTTGCGCTCGACCGTGACGAGGAAGCCGTCGAGGCGTTCGGGCTTGTCATTTCCCTGGGCGGCGAAGAGTCCCGGTTCGCGCCGTACGCCTTGAATCACCTTGCGACGATCGCGATGCAAGGCAAGTGGTTTGCGAACGCTGCGAAGCTGTATCACCGAGCCCAGCAAGTGTCCAGTGACGAAGGGATGGCCCCGGACCTTCTGTTCCATCAGGGTCAGGCGCTCATCGCCGCTGGGGACTTTCCTGCCGCCGAGGCGCGTCTGCGTCGTCTGCTCGATCGGCATCCCGATTCGAAATGGACCGCACAGGGCAAGGCCCAGTTGGCCATCTCTTTGGCACGGCAGGATCGGTATGACGACGCATTGGTAGCGATCGCCCAGTTGGAGCGCGACGGCGCCGACTCACTGGATGCCAAGCTGCGCGCCGCCCTTGGATACGAAAAAGCATGGTGCCTGCGCGCTTTGGGCAAAGAGGAACAAGCGGGCGTTGCCTATCGCGAGCTGCTGGCCGCTGGCGACGGCGAGGGCCTCAACCTTCACGCGATGCTCGAGTTGGGCGAGGTCGAAGCGCAGGCAAAGCGCTTCGAGTCGGCCGCTAAGATTTTGGGCGAGCTTCGAGCCGCGCTGGGTGACGCTTCCGACTCCGACACGCAACCACTGCGGGAGCAATGCACCTACCGCCTAGCCGTTTGTGAGTTCGAGCTAAGCCGCTTCGATCGGGCGTCGCAGCTGTTCGAGGAATTCGTCCAAAGCTTTCCGCAGAGCGCACTGATTGCGTCCGCTTACTTTTACGCCGGAGAGGCGTGCTTCCAGACGAACAGACACGATCGCGCAGTGCAACATCTCATGCGCGTGACCCAGCAACATCCCTCCGACGCGGTCGCCGGTCCCGGTCTGCTGCGTCTGGGCGAATCTTTGGCTGTTCTTCAACGATGGGCCGCCAGCGAGCGCACCTTCAGCGAATACCTCAGCCGCTTTTCTGACACAGCCTCGTGGTACCAGGCACAATTCGGAGTGGGCTGGGCGCTGGAAAACCAGAAGCGCTGCGGCGACGCGATCGCCGCGTACGAAAAGGTTGTCGCTCGTCATAGGGGTCCGACCGCCGCCCGCGCACAGTTTCAGATAGGGCAGTGTCTTTTCGCGACGGGCAAGCTGGACGACGCCGTTCGAGAGTTGTTGAAGGTGGACATTCTGTACGCCTATCCGCAGTGGAGCGCCGCAGCCGTTTTCGAGGCGGCGCGGTGCTTTGAGAAGCTGAGTCAGCCCGGCAAGGCTGTCGCGCACTATCGTCAGGTCCAAGAGAGATTCGGCGAAACCGATTGGGCTCAGCTCGCCCAACGTCGACTATCGGAGTTGTTGTCCACGCCCGCGCTGCCTGGAGATTGACCGCGCGATAATTGTCAACGGTGGACCCACGTTGGAGAGGAGAGTGACGTATGGATGTCGCAACGGGCGTGTGGATGTTTGTGCAACTCGGGCAGTTCGCCGTCGGCCAAGCGGTGGGCGACGCCG
Organism: Planctomycetota bacterium; assembly: GCA_022561255.1. Lineage (GTDB taxonomy): Bacteria > Planctomycetota > Phycisphaerae > UBA1845 > UBA1845 > JAJRUK01. The sequence goes on from JADFRO010000071.1 coordinate 5,784, forward strand.
CCCGTTCCATTCCGAGCAACGTCACTGACGGCGGGGCCGCTCAATCCGTCTGGGATTTCATGGTCAAGGGCGGTCCGGTGATGATCCCCATCGGTCTGTGCTCCTTTATCGCACTAACGGTCATGGTCGAGCGACTGATCTCGCTTCGGCGTGGTCAGGTGATTCCGCGCAAATTCTTCTCGGGCTTGGCCGATCATCTCAAAAACGGTGTTCGCGACCGTGACCGTGCAATGGAGTATTGCAAGAAAAACGGCAGCCCCGTCGCCAACATCGTTGCCGCCGGCATCAAACGCCTCGACCAACCCGTGGAAGTCATCGAAAAGCACATCACCGAGGCCGGGCAGCGCGAGGTTCTCAAGCTGCGAAAGTACACGCGCATCCTATCGGTCATCGCTTCGATCGCGCCGCTTCTGGGACTTTTGGGAACGATCTTCGGCATGATCACCGCATTTCAAACCGTCGCCGCTTCGGGTGAGGCGTTGGGAAAGACGGAGCTGCTCGCCAAGGGGATCTACCAGGCGATGATCACCACCGCGGCAGGTTTGATGGTCGCCATTCCGGTGCTCATCGGGTTTCACTGGTTGGCCGCAAAAATCGAGTTTCTCGTCAGTGAGATGGATCGGCTGACCGTAGAATTTGTCGAGACGTACGCGCCTCCTCCCGCGGTTTCGGGCCGCTTGATTCGGCGCGAATCGCTTTCTTTGTCTGCGTCGGAAGCGATCGAAGACGACGCCGAGACGGACCACGACCGAATCGCCGCCGCCGCAGCAGCGGACTAAAAGCGTGAGACCGCCCGGCGTGATGCGAGCCCTTGTTTCCGCAGGAATTTGACCATGATTCTTCAGGCGAACGACGCAAACCCGACCGTATCGATTGAAATGACTCCCATGATCGACATGGTCTTCCTCCTTCTGATTTTCTTTCTCGTTGCGACCACGTTTCATCAGACGGAGCGGGAGATGCAGATCGCTCTACCGATCGCCAGCTCCGCCGCCCCGATCAGTTCGCTGCTTCAGGAGATGGTCATCAACGTCGACGTGGAGGGTAGGATCATCGTCAGTGGAAGAGAGATCGCCCCTGAAGACCTGCGGGTGATGGTTCGCGAGGCGGTCGCCGCCAATCCGTCGCAAAAGGTGACGGTCCGCGGCGATCGATCGACGCCCTACGAAAACGTCGTGACGGTCTTGGACATCTGCAAGCTAGGCGGCGTTCAAGAACCGTATTTGGATACCGTGCTCACGAATTGAGCGCGAAGAGGCGGCGCCGAACGTGCCGAATCGCAGCCTGCGCAGATGGGTCAACGGAGTCGTTTTCGAGATCGCCGGATGAAGCGTCTGCTCATCGCATTGGTCGTCGCCGTAATCATCGCGCTGGGCGTCGTGATGGCTGTGCAATGGATCCCCACGACGCAATCGTTCTACACCGACGCCGACACGATCAAACAGCCCATTACGACGGCGCGCATCCGCGACATCCTCTGGCAACCACCGACGCGACTTGAAGACATCATCAATTCCGCAGGTGAGGACTACGAACCGCGCGTCAGCGGTGACGGCCTCACGCTCTTCTTCGTCCGTGGTAAGGCCGGCCAAAACGCCGACATCTTCGTCGCACATCGTAAGCGCGGCGGTTGGAGTGAGCCGGAGCCCCTTTCGGACGTCAACTCAGACGGTGACGATCTGGGACCCGCTCCATCAGCCGATGGTCAAACGCTCTACTTCTACAGCAACCGCGACGGCACTTTCGGCGGGTACGATCTTTGGGTGTCGTACCGCGATGGTGATCGGTGGCGACCCGCAGCCAATCTCGGACCGTTGGTCAACTCGCAGTTCAACGACTACGGTCCCGCGCTGACCTCCGATGGAACCCGCCTCTACTTCTCCTCGAATAGGCCCCTGCCCACCGACGCGGAAAAGCCCAATCCCGACGCCTGGCCGGCGACGTTGCGTGAAGATTTCTTCCATCGCACGTACGACTTATACACGGCGTCGATCTCCGACCGCGGAATGGGCCAAGCCATCGCGCTGACCGCGCTCAACACTGTGTACAACGAGGGCGCTCCCGCAGTCAGTCCGTGGACCGATTTTCTCTACTTCGCCTCCGATCGCCCGGGCGGTGAGGGCGGGTTCGATCTTTACCGGACGCGTCGATTGGCCGGTGGTTTTGAGCCCGCCATGAACCTCGGCGATGTCGTTAACTCCACCGCCAACGAGCTCGATCCGGCGCTTAGCCTTGGCGGGTACGCCTTGCACTTTAGTTCCGATCGCCTCGTAGCGAGCGACGACCCCTCCGAAGCGAGTGACGCCCACGGTGAAGTCGCGTCGTCCGGCGACTACAACCTTTATCGAACGACGTCACGGGAAGTCTTCGCCCGAGCAGAGGCGCTGGACCGGCCCGCCATCGACTGGGCGGCGCTTTGGGCGCAGGTCGGCCCCAATCTTCTCTGGGCCCTGCTCCTGCTTTTCTTGTTGCTGCTCATGTTCGCATTGTTCAAGAGCATGCAGAGTCGAAAGATGGGCCTGCTTGCACGCTGCATGCTCGCATCCGTCGCCGCGCACCTCTTGCTGTTGATGTTGTTCAACGTGTGGGAGGTGGCTGCGTCACTGGCGGGCGAGTTCAATCGCCGGGGGCCGATTCAAATTACCCTCGCCCCGCATACGAGCGGAGACCGCTTGGCCGCCCAGATTCGCGGCGGGCTTACGCAGCCCGACGTGCCCACGCCGCAACAGACCCCGCTTCAGCGACAAACGAAGTTCCTGCCGCCGTCTCCCCCGGAAAACGTGCAAGCCGCGCTCGCCGTCGAAGACGTCTCGATTCCCCAGTCCGACACTCCCAGCATCCCACTCGTCGCTGACGAAGCGATCATCCAACGTCAGCGAGAGGAATTCGCCCTCAACGATGCCCTCGCTCCGCCCGACGTGCCCCTCACGGTGGATACGCTCCTTCCGCAGGACAACGTGCAGGAAAACGTCGTCGAGGCGGACGCAATGCAGCACGTCGCACCGGCAGAACCGACTCCGATGGATCGGGCGACCCTTGCCGCTTCGCAGCGGAGCGTCACAGCCGACCTGGAGGTCAGCCTCACACCGACCAGCCGTGACGCGGCAAACTCCGACGCGCACGCACAAAGCATCGCCGACGTCTTCAGACCCCGCGACGCGGAACCGACGCTCGCCGCTCAGCGGCCTGTCACCCATCCGGACGTCGTCGCCGATTTCCTCGTTCCCGCCGGGATTGAGTTGCCGCTGGACCCCGGCGAGTTCGCGGCGCCGGCTCCAGTATCTGAGCCTGCAGTGTCCAGGCCCGCCGCCGTTGTCGTCGACAGTCCGCGCGATCAGGCCCCGGATGCGCTTGCGCCAACGCCAAGCGTGATCGAGTCCATTACGCCGGAAGGCGTTGCGATCGCCGCCGATACAACGCTCGTGGAGGAATCCTCCGTAGCGGCTGCGACGGATGCAAGACCACCGGTCGCGATCCACATTGCCGAGGCATCGCCCCCGTCTTCGCTGAAAGTGCCTCTAAATCTCGCCCACCTGCTGCTGCCTGCGATGGAGTCGGCAAACGCGCCGGAGTTGACGGAAGATGCTCCCCAGCTTCAGCCGGTTTACGCGGAATCGCCGCGCCCGGATGTGGCTGAATCGTCGCTCTCAGATGTGTACGAGTCGCCGGAAGACGCACCGGTGATTCCTACCACGCGCGAGGTCGCAGTTAGACCCTTTGTGCGTCGCTGGATTGATGCAAAGGATGTCGCCCCTGTCGAGTCGTCGTTGGGACTCCCCGGCGCGCCCTCCGAGCGAATCATGCCCCCCGCAATCGCTACGGCGACGATCGACCTGCCCCATCCGGAGACGTCGACCCTCGCGGAGTTTGACGAAGATCAGCCACGCTTCCAACCCCTGGTAGACAGGGCTTCGAGGGCTGCGCTGCTTGCATCACCCGTCGTGCCCGACGCTCGGACCGTTCCCCTGACCCCGGCGCAGCGACGCCGGATTGTCGAACAGATCGTAAGCGCCGCAGCCGTAACGCCATTGGATCATCGCCGATTGCCCGCTGCCGTCGACACGCCTTTCGTGTCGTTGAACATTTCACCTGAACCAAGTCCCGTGGACGCGATGTCGCTGAGGCTGGAGCTGCCCGAGGAGGAGCTGATCCCTGACAATCCTTACGTTCAGCGATTCGCGGATGATGATCGCCGGGAACTCCTAAGGCGGATGGGGGGCAGCAAGAAGACCGAGCGGGCCGTCGAGCGGGCGCGGGGCTGGGTCGTGCCGTGAGGCGGCGCTAGCCGGCCACGGCGGTCTCGGCGACGTGCGTCGGTATCGGCTCGACGCGCCAGATGTCCATGGCGTACTCCCACACCGCGCGATCGGACGAGAAACGTCCCATGCGGGCGCTGTTGAGGATCGACTTGCGTGTCCACGCTTCCGGGTCGCGCCAGGCGGCGTCGACGCGCTCCTGGGTGGCGACGTAGTCGTCGAAGTCAGCCAGCACGAGGAAGGGGTCACCGCGCTGCAGCAGAGACTCTACGATCGGCGCGAACAGGTCGGGTCGGTGGGGGGACAGTTCGCTGGAGGCGAGCAGGTCGATGACGGCACGCAACTCCCGGTGGTTCTCGTAGATGGCGACGGGATCGTAACCGGCGGCGCGGCGTTGTCGCACCTGCTCCAGGTCGGGGCCGAAGAGAAACAGGTTCTCCTCGCCCACGGCCTCGGCGATCTCGACGTTGGCGCCGTCGAGTGTACCGATGGTCAGCGCCCCGTTGAGGGCAAGCTTCATGTTGCCCGTCCCCGACGCCTCCATCCCGGTGGTCGAAATCTGCTCCGACAGGTCGGCGGCGGGGATGATGCGCTCCGCC
>JADFRO010000385.1 GCA_022561255.1 Planctomycetota bacterium
CCGCATCGTGACGCTCGGTGATCGACACCGTGCGCCGAACACTCCCCCGCCCAGGACCTGTACCGCCCACGACGCCCACGCTCTCCTCGTCGCAGCCATCGGGGACCAACTCGTCGGCGACTGGCTCGCAGAAAATGCCCCAAAGCTACGGTCACCCCTCTTGACAGCCTGCCCAGAACCGGGGAACACACCCGGCCCGAAGATCGATGGCAGCGAGGCAAGGAAGTGACGACACAGGCGTACGGATATCTTCGAGCCTCTACGGACCGACAAGACGCCAGCGTCCCCGCGCAGAAAGATGCCATTCTCGAGTTCGCTCGGCCGAACGATGTCGACGTGGTACAGTGGTTCATCGATGACGGCGTTAGCGGCAAGAGCTTTGATCGCCCCAGCTACCGCCGGATGCGTGCGCTCATCCTCGGCGGCAATCCCGACAATGTCGGGCACGTCATCGTCTGGTCGCTGTCCCGGTTCGCTCGCGTTGAACCCGATGACTTCATCGTTGAGCGACAGGCACTGGCCAAGGCGGGCGTTACTATTCTCAGCGCCACGGAGGCGATCCGGGGCGACCGGACGCTGGCTGACGGTTTGCTCAGCTACGTCAGCGCGTACCAGAACCGTGAGTTTCTCGTCAAACTTTCGAAGGATGTGACCCGAGGTATGCGTGCTCTCGTCGAGAACGGTTTTTGGCCATCCGTGGCCCCACTCGGCTACGACCGACTCGTGGTGGACAACCAGCACAACCCGGTTGTGGTCAACGACCGCCCGCTTATCCTCAAACGCGGTCAACTCAAGGGCAATCAGAATCACGTCATCCTTGTACCGGGCGACGAAACGGAGCAAGCCGCCATCCGGTTCATGTTCGAGAAGAGGGCACACGAAAGGGTGGGCCTGCGCCGAATCGCAGCCGACTTGAACGAGACGGGGCTGCAAACGATCAAGGGTCAGCCGTGGAAGCAGTCCACGGTGCGTTCGTGCCTCACCAACCTGACGTACATCGGCCACACTCGCTACGGCGTTCGCCGCAAGTACAAGGGCGTCCGAAACCAGATCGAGGGGGTGGAACTCGCCCGTAATCCACGGGACGAATGGATCACCGTCGAGGATACGCACGAAGCGCTCATCCCCATGGATCTTTTCGAAAGGGTTGCCAGCACATTCCGTGAGAACGGCCGGCGGGGGCCGCGAACCATTGGCGGCCGTCGCAAGCTCATGCTGTTCACATCGGCTATCGTGTGCAGCCGTTGCGGCGCCAATTATCAGTGCCGACCTCGGAAGAAGAACGGTCGAACGTACCTCTACTACGAGTGTTCCGGGCGAACGGTGGGACGCACCAAGGACCGATGCGATTCCTGGTCCGTGAACGCTGACAAGCTGAAGGAATTCATCTTCGGCGAGATTCAGGAGCGGGTCTCGACCGAAGAGTTTCAGATCGCGCTCAAGGCGTATCTCGTGGGTCGCCTGGGACAGATCATCCGCAGCAACATCTTCGACATCAAACCGCTCCAGAAGGAAATCACAGAGTTCGAGTCCAAGAAACGCCGTCTTCTCGACGCTATTTCTGACGGCCTCGTCGAGCGTGACGATCCCGTGATGGCTGAAAAACTCGGGGAACTCAACGACCGACTCCTGCTGCTGACGACCCAAAGGCGCGAGGCGGAGAAGCTGATGCATGCGGAGTTGAATCCCGACGTTATTGCCGCTCAGCTAATCGAGCGGGTGCGGGACTAATCGACCGGGTGCGGGACCTCACGGCGTTCTTGGGGAGTCAGGACGTGGAGGATCAGCGAAAAGCCCTGTTCGCCTTCTGCAAGCGAATCGTGGCGGATGCCGAGACGCGGGAGATCGTGATTGAGACAAATCTTACAGGGATGGCGCGTGAAGAAGCCCTGCCGGGAATTCCAGCCGGGTTGTGCAATTTGAACCTCCCCGAGTAGGATTCGAACCTACGACCTAGCGGTTAACAGCCGCTCGCTCTACCAATTGAGCTATCGGGGATCAAGTGCGGTCGCGGCCGCGCGGAACACAATCTAGTCGATCGACGCGGTTGGTCAAGGGAGGGAACTGCGCGCCGCCCGTGTCGTCCGACGAACGTAGGAGCGGCTGACACGCCGTGGATCGTTGGTCCATTTGTTTCGCGGCCACGCGGGAAGCGGCCTGCGCGGTAGGACTCGCTACGCCAGAAGATCGCCGCCGCCCGCCGCCGACGCTCTCGACCGCTCCCAACCTTGCCGCACAAGCCCCAGCCCGTGGAGACAA
>JADFRO010000072.1 GCA_022561255.1 Planctomycetota bacterium
GAGGCGGCCTGGCGATTTCCGGGCAGAAGGTCCAGAATCGGGCGCAGAACGGGTTGCAGGCAGATTTCGTTGACGAGGCATGGCTCATGGGTTCTATTGCCCTGTGGATTCGGGCCGATCGGAACCAAGCGAAAACAGCATTCAGTTCGGTGAAGCGTCGGTGGTCAGCCGGCGGATGGCTGGCGGGCCCGTCAGCGACAGTATACGGAATCGTGGGAGTGTGAACGAATGAGTGGGGATGCAGCCAGGCTGGCGGAGGAAAGCGCAACTGCGACCCCAACGATCGAGGGCGAAGTGCTACGGCGCTACGCCGGTGCAGCGGATCAGGCCGAGGCGGCGCTTTGCTGCGCCGTCGACGGATACGACAAGTCACTTCTTGAGAAGCTCCCGCAAGAGATCATCGAGAAGGACTATGGGTGCGGCGATCCATCGCAGTGGGTCGGTCCAGGTGATGTGGCCCTCGATCTGGGCTCCGGTTCGGGCAAGATCTGCTACGTTCTCTCGCAGAAGGTCGGGTGCGAGGGGAAGGTAATCGGCGTCGATTTCAATGACGCGATGCTCGAGCTGTCGCGGAAGTATCAGGACGAGATGGCCGCTCGAATCGGGTACGGCAACGTTCGCTTTGTGAAGGCGAAGATTCAGGACATGGGTCTGGACCTCGACAGAGCGGGGGCATGGTTGAAGACGCACCCGGTTACGGGGATCGAACGATTGGCGGCGTTCGAGGCAGAATGCGACCGTCTTCGCGACGAAGACCCAGGGGTTGCTGACGAGAGCGTGGACGTTGTCGTTTCGAACTGCGTTTTGAATCTGGTCAAAGCAGCGGACAAGAAGCGCTTGTTCCTGGAGATTCACCGGGTGCTCCGTCGCGGCGGGCGAGCGGTGATTTCCGACATTGTCTGCGATGAGGATCCAACGGAAGCGATTCTTTCGGACCCGAAGCTCTGGAGCGGGTGCATTTCCGGTGCGTTTCGCGAAGACAGGTTTCTCGAGGCGTTTGAGGAGGCGGGGTTTTACGGTGTTGAGATCGTTTCCCGAGCCGCAGCGCCGTGGCAGGTTCTCGACGGGATCGAGTTCCGTTCGCTGACGGTTCGGGCGTTCAAAGGTAAGGAGGGACCGTGTCTCGAGCGTAACCAGGCGGTCGTTTATCGCGGACCGTTCAAGAAAGCGCTGGACGACGACGGTCATTCGTATCATCGCGGGCGGCGCATCGCCGTTTGTGACAAGACGTTTCGCTTGTTGACCGACGCGGCCGGTCCGTACGCGGGCCGGTTCGAGGCGATCGAGCCGAATACCGAGGTTCCGCTTGACGGCGCGATGCCCTTCGACTGCAACAATACGACGGCGCGCGACCCGCGCGTTACGAAAGGTCAACATTACAGCGAGACACGTCTGATTGACGGCGACGCATGCTGCGGCGACGGCGCCTGTTGCTAATGCACCCTCAAGAGAGAAGTTGTCCGTGACTATGATCGTTCTTATCGTCGTTGTCTTTTTTCTTGCGTGGAGTAACGGCGCGAACGACAACTTCAAGGGCGTGGCGACGCTTTATGGGAGTCGTACGCTCGGTTTTCGCCAGTCGCTTTGGCTTGCAACGGTTATGACGGTCGCGGGCAGCCTGCTTTCGCTTCTTCTGGCGAGCGCGTTGGCGAAGGCGTTCAGCGGCAAGGGATTGGTTCCGGACGAGCTCGCGGGGACAAGCGAGGTTCTGATTTCCGTTGGTTCGGCGGCCGCATTCACGATCATGCTCGCAACCGTTATCGGAATGCCCACTTCCACGACACACGCACTAACCGGGGCGTTGCTCGGCGTCGCCTGGATGATCGGCGTCGACAGTGCAAACTACGCCAATCTCTGGGACAAGTTCTTTGTGCCGCTGTTGGTCAGTCCCATTCTTGCGGTGGGTGGGGCGCTCGTTTTTTATCCCATGCTGACGCGAATGCGAAAGAAGATGGGCGTGGAGCGGCAGACGTGCGTGTGTGTCGGTTCGACCGTGCGTCGGTTTGTTCCACTTGCTAGCGGTAGCGCTCAACTCACCGCGATGCGGACGGGAGCCGGCGGGGTCGAAGTCGCCGTGGGATCGGCCGGAGAGTGCGTCGAGCGATATGACGGACGCGTTGTTGGGGTCAGCGCCCAGCAGGCGGTGGACGTCGTTCACATATTTAGCGGGGCCGCGGTCTGCTTCGCTCGCGGAGTGAACGATACGCCTAAGATCGCGGCGCTACTGCTTGCGACCGGAGGCGCCGCCGTCGATTGGAAGCTGGGTCTGGTTGCACTGGCGATGGCGGCGGGGGGCTTGCTGCAGTCCAGGAAAGTCGCGGAGACGATGAGCCATCGAATCACGGATCTCAATTCGGGTCAGGGATTGACGGGAAACCTGATCACGGCTGCACTCGTGCTGGGTGCGTCACGATTTGGCGTACCCGTTTCGACGACGCACGTTTCGTGTGGGGCGATTTTCGGGATCGGGATCGCCAGCGGTAGCGCACGGTGGAGGACGATCGGGCGAATCGTGCTGACGTGGGTCACGACGCTTCCTCTGGGAGCGATTCTCGGTGCGTCCCTGTATTGGTCGATGACGTAAGTGCGAGCGGTTTCGATGAGCATTGCAACGCCGGTATCGCTAACGATAAATCGTCACCACGCATTCGACGAAAAAGTCGAGCGTGCGACCGGTGGCCCGCTGCGTGCGGTATCGATCGACACGATTCAGGTGAACATCGGTCTGACTTGCGATCTCGCGTGTAAGCATTGTCACGTCGAGTCGTCGCCCGCTCGAACTGAACAAATGAGTTGGGAGACGATGGAGCTGGTGCTCGACGCCGCGCAGCGTTCGTACGCCGGTACGATCGACGTTACGGGCGGTGCGCCGGAGATGAATCCGCACTTTCGACAGTTCGTCGGTGCGGCGAGGCGGCGCGGGTTCGCCGTTATCGTTCGGACGAATCTGACGATCTTGACGCACGAGGGTTATGAGGACATGCCCGCGTTCTACCGCGACCATCGGGTGCATCTGATCGCGTCGCTGCCGTGTTACCTTCCCGAGAACGTCAAGAAGCAGCGCGGGCTGCATGTCTACGACGAAAGCATCGAGATCATTCAAAAGCTCAACGCGGTTGGATACGGAATCGACGATGATTTGCCGCTCGATTTGGTATACAACCCAGGTGGTCCGTCGCTTCCGCCGCCGCAGGAGCAATTGGAAGCCGAATACCGCCGTGAACTCGACACCCGTTTTGGGATTCGGTTCACACGACTCCTTACGATTACGAACATGCCGATTGGGCGGTTCCTGCACGACCTCGACCGATCGGGGAGGGGGGATGTGTACCGAACGCTTTTGGAGGATGCGTTTAACGCGAAGACCGTTGACGAACTGATGTGTCGCCGACAGGTTCACGTCAGTTACGACGGCACGCTGCACGATTGTGACTTCAATTACGCATTGAAGATGTCGACCGGGTTCAACGCACCGACGCACATTCGCGACTTCGATCCGAAGAAGCTCGCACACAGACGAATCGCGACGGGCGAGCACTGCTTTGGGTGTACAGCCGGTGATGGTTCATCGTGCCAAGGTGCGCTGGCGTGAAATTGTCCTCGGCTACGGTAGGGGCGTTAGCCCGGTCGGGCGAAGGCGCTAAGGGAGCGAGTTCGATGAGCACTTCCGGTGGAGTCGCGCGGCAAGTTGGAATGGCGCGCTACGCTGGGATGGTGAAGGCGCTTTCGTTGCTCGTCATCCTTGGGTCGATGTTGGTGACTGCCGGAACGCTGCCCGTTGATCGTGGCGTCGCGGCTCTTTCCGCGACCGTCGAGCAGATGGGTCCGCTGGGGCCGGTTGTGTTCGGAATCGTATACGTAATCGCAGCGGTCTTGTTCATACCCGGTTCCGCGCTTACTCTGGCGGCGGGCGGCGTGTTCGGACTCGTGACCGGCGTGATCACGGTTTCGCTTTCGTCCACGACTGCGGCGGCGGTGGCCTTTTTGATCGCACGGTATCTTGCTCGCGCCCGCATCGAAGAAAAGGTCAAGTCGGTGCCTCGTTTTGCGGCCATTGATCGCGCTATCGGCGAGGGAGGTGCGAAGATCATCGCTCTGCTTCGACTTTCGCCAGCGGTTCCGTTTAGCATTGGCAACTACATGTTCGGTCTTACCGCGATTGGGTTTTGGCCTTATTTGATCGCAAGTTGGATTTTCATGCTTCCGGGAACGGTGATGTATGTTTACCTCGGTCACGTCGCGAAGGAAAGTCTCGCGTCGGCTGCCGGTGGAGAGAGCGGAAAGACCGCCGGCGAGTGGGGGCTACTGGTCGTCGGCCTGCTGGCTACGGTTGCGGTAACGGTGTACGTGACGCGAATCGCACGCCGGGCGCTGAAACAACAGATGGGTACGGTGGAGGAGTCGGGTATGATGGTGACCGAACCGAATCAGAAAGCACCGGCGCGGACCGGTTGGCCAATGAACGCGACGTTGCTCGCGATTGTCGCAGTCGTAATGGCTAGTGGCGCGGCGTATGCTATGGCGAATAAAAGTGTAATCTCTGGGCTGTTCGGACCCGCCCCGGTCACGATGACTGAGGCGTACAGGGAGACTCCGGGGAGTCCGCGGTTTGACCATTCTGCGTTCGATGCTTTGTTGAAACAGCATGTGGACGAGCATGGGTTTGTCGACTACGCAGGATTGGCGAGCGACGCGAGCAAGCTGGACGGGTACATCGCGGCGCTTCGGGGGGCTCCGTTCGATGCGCTTGGGCGAAACGAGAAGCTGGCGTTCTTGATCAACGCCTACAACGCTTTCACGCTGCGATTGATTCTCGACAACCTGCCGATTGATTCGATCAAGGATATTCCCGGACGCAAGCGTTGGGATGCGGTGCGGTGGAGGGTGGGGGAATATACGTGGAGCCTCAATCAGATCGAGCACGAACAGATCAGGCCGAACTTCGCCGAACCGCGGATCCATTTTGCATTGGTTTGTGCAGCCGTAGGTTGTCCGAAGCTCCGTAACGAGGCGTATACGGCAAAGCGCCTGGAGGAGCAGTTGGCGGATCAGTTGCGTTACGCGCACACGCACGATCGCTGGTTCCGGTTCGACGCGAGTGCGAACGCGGTCTATCTAACGAAGCTCTACAAATGGTACGGCGGTGACTTCAAACAGATAGCGGGGTCTGTACTCGACTTCGCAGCCAGGTCTTCACCCACACTCAAGCAGGCGCTTGCGAGTGGAAAGAAGCCGAAGATCAAGTGGTTGGCCTATGATTGGGCGCTCAATGACAAACGCAACTCAGGAAAGTAATCAGGCTGGTGTAGACACCGGTTCGCGCGAAGCGATCAACGTGGATGGGTTGGCGATCCAGGAAGAGTTTCCGCAGACAAGGCCCTTCGACGAGCACAACCGGAGGCTCGTCGCGAACGTTCATCCGGCGGACTGGGTCAATCCTACGCCGAGCGGGCGGTACAACCTGATCGTGATCGGTGCCGGCACGGCGGGTCTTGTGACGGCGGCGGGTGCGGCGGGTCTGGGCGCAAAAGTTGCATTGATCGAGCGGGCGCTGATGGGGGGGGATTGTCTCAACGTCGGGTGTATCCCTTCCAAGGCGCTGATTCGGTGTGCACGAGCGGCTGCGGACGTTCGCGATGCGGGAGAATACGGCGTGCGTGTTCCGGAAGGCGTAGCCGTTGATTTCGGCGCTGTAATGGAACGGATGCGCAAACTGCGAGCGCACATCAGTCCCAACGACTCGGTCGAGCGATTCCGCGACCTTGGGATCGACGTCTTTATCGGCGACGCGACTTTTTCCGGGCGCGACACGATCGACGTCGGTGGCGTGACGCTACAGTTCGCCAAGGCATGCATTGCCACGGGCGCTCGGGCTGCGGTCCTGCCGATTCCCGGACTTGCCGAGGCGGGTGTTCTTACAAACGAAACGATTTTTTCTTTGACCGAGCTTCCGAGACGGCTCGCTGTAATCGGTGGCGGACCGATCGGATGTGAGATGGCCCAGTCGTTTGCGAGATTTGGGTCGAGGGTCACGCTGCTGGAAGTTGGACCGCAAATTCTGGGCCGCGAGGATCGCGACGCAGTCATCCGCGTCGAAAAGTCGTTTGTCCGGGACGGTATGGACCTGCGATGTGGGGTCAACATCGAGTCGGTGGTACGGAGCGGCGATGCGCGTGTGATCAGGCTGCAGGGCGGAGAGTCCGTCGAGGTTGATCAGATTCTGCTGGGCGTTGGGCGCACGCCGAACGTTGATGGATTGGGACTTTCGCAAGCGGGAGTCGAGTTCGACAATCGCGTGGGCGTGAAGGTTGACGACAGACTGCGAACCGCGAATCCCAACATTTATGCGGCCGGCGACGTTTGCAGCGTTTTCAAGTTTACACACGCGGCGGACTTCATGGCCCGTATCGTGATTCAAAACGCCTTGTTTTTTGGCCGGTCGAAGGCGTCGGCGCTGACGATTCCGTGGTGTACCTATACCGATCCGGAGATCGCGCACGTGGGCATGTACGCGAAAGATGCTCGAGCTAAGGGGATTGCTATCGACACGTACACGGTCGAGCTTGCTGACGTGGACCGGGCGATTCTTGAAGGCGATACCGACGGGTTTTTCAAAGTTCACGTTCGCAAGGGGGCCGACAAGATTGTCGGGGCGACGTTGGTTGCACGACACGCAGGCGACATGATTTCAGAAGTGACGGTTGCGATGGCGGCCGGTGCGGGGTTGGGAACGATCGCCAAGGCGATCCATCCGTATCCGACAACGGCTGACGTGATTCGCAAGGCCGGTGACGCATTCAATCGCACTCGTCTGACTCCGCGCGTCGCGAAACTTTTCGAGACGCTCCTTCGCTGGCGGCGGTAACCGAGTTGGGGCGTGTCCACGCGCTTGAGCGCATTTGCCATACGCGGACAGGTCGGTCCCGCGCCGGTACATAGCTGAACGAACGGTCACACTACACTATCGTGGGGCGGTACCGTCCATTGTCAGAATCAAACCCGCCGAGCGGGCTTGCGAGTTGTCTCGAGCTACTGGCGCAACAATGAGGGATTCTTCGCGATTTGGTCGTATGTGATGAACGCTTTGTCGCCGCGCTGTTCCTGCTGGGGCCGACGCAGTTTCCCTGGTACTACCTTTGGATGCTGCCGCTGCTTTGTGTTCGTTTGAGCTTCGGGCTTCTGCTCTATACGGTCACGCTCCCGCTATACTACGTGCATTACGAGTATAGATGGGTGCTCTGGGTCGAGTATCTTCCGATTTGGGTGGTGTCGATCGGCGGGTGGATCTGGAGTCGAAAGGGCAGGTACGCGGCCCCCGACGCGCGGGTGATTTAAGGATGTTCGAGGAGCGTAAGATCGCCGTTGTCATTCCCGCCTTGAACGAGGAGCGAGCGATTGCGCGTGTGCTCAAGGACATTCCGGATTGGGCTGACGATGTTGTTGTTGTGGACAACGGTTCGACAGAGGCGACGGTCGAGATTGCCAAGGGGAGTGGTGCGCGCGTTGTCTGCGCGGACGCGCGCGGGTATGGAACCGTCTGTTTGGCCGGAATGGCTTTCGTCAACGACCCTGACATCATCGTGTTTCTCGACGCCGATCACAGCGACCACGCAGAGCAGATGGATCGCCTCGTCTTACCGATCGCAAAGGACGCGGCCGACCTGGTGATCGGATCGCGAGTATTGGGGCACGCTGATCGCGGAGCGCTAACGCCGCTCCAGCGTTATGGCAATGCGTTGGCGTGTCGACTGATGCGTCTGCATTGGAGGACGAATTATACGGACCTCGGTCCCTTCCGAGCGATTTCGTACCGCGCGCTATGCAGCTTGCAGATGGATGATCCGAACTATGGCTGGACGATCCAGATGCAAATCCGCGCCGCCCGTCGCGGTCTGCGGACGATGGAGGTTGCGGTTGACTACCGGCGCCGTGTCGGTGTGTCAAAAATATCTGGAACGGTTTGCGGTGTTGTTGCAGCGGGAACCAAAATCATCTCCACGATTTATTTTGAGAAGGCGAAGCCCGTATGGGGTACGGGCCTGAAAGTAGAGGGCGATCACCTCATCGTTTTTACGCGCTTTCCGGAACCCGGAAAGACCAAAACACGCATGATTGCCGTGTTCGGCGAAAGAGGGGCGGCCGATCTTCAGCGTGACATGACGCTGCACGCTCTGTCGAGCGTTTCGGAGTTGCTTCAAAAGCGCGAAATGACCGTCGAGCTTCACTACGCCGGTGGTAGTGAAACGCGCATGCGGGAGGTCTTCGGTACGGAGTGGACCTGCGTAGCGCAGACGGACGGCGATCTTGGCGAGAGGATGCGGCGCGCGATCAACCGCGCGTTCTGCCGCGGCGCGGGTTCCGTTGTGGTGATGGGAACGGATTGTCCCCAGATCACCGCTGACGTGCTCGGACGCGCGTTCGAAGCAACGAAGAAGGTGGACGTCGTGTTCAATCCCGCCACCGACGGCGGGTACGTCCTTGTCGGCATGCGACGACCGGTACCGGAGATCTTCGAGGGCATCGACTGGGGCGCCGAGGCGGTTCTTCGTGAATCGCTCGACGCAGCCGAACGAGCGGGACTCAAGGTTAAACTGCTCGATCGGCTGAACGATGTGGACGTCGCCGCCGACCTACCCGTCTGGCGTCGAGCCGACGAGGCGCGCCGTAATGATCCGCTCGAACCGCGCATTTCCGTGATCGTCCCCGCGATCAACGAATCGAATCATATTGAGGGGACGTTGTCCCGGGCTGCGACGGGTCGCGGAGTTGAACTGATCGTCGTGGACGGTGGTAGCACCGACGAAACGTGTGCGAAAGCCGAGGGGATGGGCGCGCGTGTTGTTCACAGTGACCGCGGCAGAGCGCTGCAAATGAATGCGGGGGCGGCGGTCGCAAGCGGCGACGTGCTGCTTTTCCTTCATGCCGACACACTTCTTCCGCCGGGGTATGATCGCGCGGTTCGCAAAGCGATGCAACAGTCTGATGCGGTCGCGGGCGCGTTTCGTCTTGGCATCGATGCACCCCAGCGAAGCCTGCGCTTCATTGAGCGAGTCGTCGACTTCCGTTCGCGGGTGCTGAAGCTACCGTACGGCGACCAGGCGTTGTTCGTCGGACGAGGGGTGTTTGAAGAGACGGGCGGATATCCGTCGCAACCCATCATGGAAGACTATGCGTTTGTTCGATCGCTCAGGCGGCGGGGGCGTATTGTGATGGTGGATCTCCCCGTGCGAACGTCCGCGCGGCGCTGGCTGGTCAATGGTGTCTGGCGAACGACGCTGTGTAATCAGATATACATTTTTGCCTACAAGCTGGGCGTTGATGCTGCGCGGATTGAGTCGTGGCGGAGCACACAGAAACCGCCGTCGGTCGAAGTGCCCTGCGATGAGGATGTCGCAAGTGCGCGAAGTTGAAAGGGGCGTTACGACCCGGCGGCTGGTTCGACAGGCGGCTTTGGTGCGGAGAAGGATGAGAGTGCGTCCGCGGCGCGCTTGCGTCGCGGCATCGAGATGAACCCGGTGGTAAGGAAACCGGCCGCATAGATCAGCATGAACAAGCTGATCATTCGATGCTCCATTGCCAGGTATTCGACGAACGTAAAGAGGGTGTAGACGCCGAGCACGAGCTCCGCAATCCAAAGACGACTGCAGGAGGTTTGATAGCTTGACCGGCGAGCGCCTCCGGTCACGCTTCCGGATTTCGGTGTTCGTACGAACTCCCCCCCGCGAAGGAACAGTCCGCGTACCACTGCCAGCGAGTTGTTGATACACATTCCGCAACCCAAAACGAGCATCGATGGTATCGTGCGAAGCCCCGACCATTTCTCTCCCAGGGCGTATCGTGCGTAGGCGTACACAAAAGACGGGGCGAACGTCGCGAGGAGTATGGCGAGCCAGCCGACGCCAATTGCCGGTTGACTCACTTCCTTACCGAGTGTGGCGTAGGCGACCGGTCTTGCGACCAAAGCGAGGATCAGCATCCAAAACGATACGGAGTAGTGTGTCAGATGGAATGTCGCCTCGAGCTTCCTGCCGAGCGACATGCGGCTAACCCAAATGCGCGGAAGCAGCTTTCGAGCTACCTGCATCGAACCCGTCGCCCAGCGGCGTTGCTGGCTTTTTAGTGCTTCGATCGTGTTGGGTAGTTCGGCCGGGGCCGCAAGATCGAAACAGTACTCGATCTTCCAACCCGCCAGCTGCGCGCGATAGGAAAGAACGAGGTCTTCTGTCAGAGTGTCGGCGCTCCATCCGCCGACTTGCGGATCTTCCAGGGCGGCGCGCCTCCATACGCCAGCTGTCCCATTGAAGTTCATCATCAGCGCGTTCCACGCGCGTGCACCTTGCTCGACGGCGAAATGGCCATCGATACCGAGGGCTTGGGCCTCCGTAAGCCACGACTCGTGGCGGGTTAGATGAGCCCACCGCCCCTGTAAAACCGCGAAATTGCCGTTAGAG
>JADFRO010000073.1 GCA_022561255.1 Planctomycetota bacterium
GTCCCTACGCCGGAGTGCTCAGGGCCGTCGGTACCGCCTCAGCCGATGTGAAGCGTATCGGCCAGCGTAGCGTGTCGGTTCGATGGAGTGCTTCGGCGATGGAGACGGTAGGTCCGGTTATCGAGGCCATCACGGATGAGCTTCGTGAAACTTTGCTGGCTGAGGGTGTGTCACCAGGCGCGTTGTCGCAGCCGACCGTCACGTTCGATCTTTGCTACGAAGGGCAATCGACGTTGATTACGGTACCCGATGCCCGTTTCAGACAAGTTGTCCCACGTTCGTCCCCCCTTGCCAAGGGGGGACTACAGGGGGGTCTGTCGCATTCGTCAACTGACCTCCCCCAACCCCTCCTTGGCAAGGAGGGGAGAAGAAAGTCGAACGACGTTTGCAAGAACGGCACCGGAGACGCTTCGGACGCTATGCGTCACGAGTTCGAATCGCGTCATCGAAGGCTCTACGGTTATCATCACGCAGGACGTCCTGTTGAGATTCGGGTTGTTCGCGTGGAGTTGGCCGCCCGGTCCGAGCCCTTCGACCTTGATGCCACGCAAACGGACGACGCGACGTGTCCCGCGCCCGATACGACAAAGATGGTTGTCGACGGTATGTGGCACGACGTGCCGCTGTACTTTCGTGAGCAACTCGCAACGGGCACGTCGCTCCGTGGTCCTGCCATTGTAATTGAGAAGACGAGTACGATTGTTATCGACGACGGTTGGGAAGGATCGCTCAACGCGTGCGGCGACCTGATCCTCACCGACGTTACTACGGGGTTGGGCTGCGAGAAGGTTAGCTCCGAGGCTGATCCGATCCAGCTCGAGCTGTTCAACAATCAGTTCGCCGCGATCGCCGAGCAGATGGGGACGACGCTGCGCCGCACAGCCCTGTCGACGAACGTCAAGGAGCGGCTCGACTTTTCTTGTGCGGTCTTCACGCCGACGGGCGATCTCGTGGTTAACGCTCCGCACATTCCCGTCCACCTCGGCGGCATGAGCGACTGCGTGAAGTCGTTGATGGCCGACGTAGGCATGCTTCATCCAGGGGACGTATACGTCACCAACGATCCATACCGCGGCGGTTCCCATCTCAACGACGTAACCGTGATCACACCTGTTCATAATAGCGCAGGTGAGCGTGTGATCTTCTTCGTCGCCAGTAGCGCGCATCATGCTGAGATCGGCGGTCGTCGTCCGGGTTCCATGCCGCCCGATTCGACCTGCCTCGCCGACGAGGGCGTGCTGATCCGCGCGGTTCGCTGGCTAAATCGCGGGGTGCTCGAAGATGACGCACTGCGAGCCGTTCTTACGGACGCACCCCATCCGTCCCGGAATCCCGAGGAGAATCTGGCTGACATCGCTGCTCAGGTTGCCGCGAATCAAACGGGCGTTGCCGATCTGACCGCCTTGGTCGAGCGATATGGATTGGGGATCGTCCACGGTTATATGCGGCACATTCAGGACGCCGCGGCGCGAAAGACCAGAGCCGTGCTCCGTAAGATGGCGGACGGCATCTACTCATTCACCGATCGACTCGACGACGGTTCAGCAATTAGGTTACGCGTAACGATACGCGACGATTCAGCCGTGTTCGACTTTTCCGGCAGTGATCCCGTACTCCCGGGAAACCTCAACGCCAACCGATCCATCGTCACCAGTGCCGTGCTCTATTGCCTTCGCTGTCTGATCGACGAGGACATTCCACTTAACTCCGGCGTACTCGAACCAGTGACGATCGTTCTGCCCGAATGCTTCCTCAATCCGGCGTTCGATATCGATCCAAAGCGATGCCCCGCCGTGGCTGGCGGAAATGTCGAGACATCTCAACGCGTCGTCGACACGGTGCTGGGGGCGCTGAAGTCCGTCGCAGCCAGTCAGGGAACGATGAACAATGTGCTCATCGGTAACGAGAAGTTTGGTTACTACGAGACGATCTGCGGCGGTGCGGGCGCTGGCCCTGGATTCGACGGAGCCGACGCCGTTCATACGCACATGACCAACACACGCCTTACGGATCCGGAGGTTTTGGAGTCGCGCTATCCCATTCGTGTGATTCGCTTCGCCATTCGGCACGGATCGGGCGGCGCGGGAGCGTTTCGCGGGGGATGCGGCGTGGTTCGAGAGCTGGAGTTCCTCGAAACGCTTGACCTGTCGCTCATCAGCCAGCGCCGCCACGTCGCCCCGTACGGCGTCGCCGGCGGCGGGGCGGGAATGATGGGTGTCAATCGTATCTACCACGCCAAGTCCGGCGTAACGGATGAACTTCCGCCCATCGCAAGCGTTCGGGTTTTCGCCGGTGATCGCCTCACGATCGAAACACCCGGCGGTGGTGGATGGGGAACCAAGGCGCCGTCACCGGAGCACCCGGTATGAACCCGCGCATTACGTCGATCGAAAACCTGATTGCCAGCGATCCGGGCGGTCGCAACGTCTTCGGTCTGGTCGTCAGTGACCAGCTTCGACTGGCCGCCCAGTCGCTTCGATTGGCTCGGCGCGTCGGTATCGTCAGCGGTTTCTACATCGAAAGCGCAGGTGCCGGAGAAACCGACGGTCCACCCGGCGCGAAGATTCTCGGAAGCGCACTAAGCCAACTCGGTATCGAAGTGGATTACATCACGGATCGCATAAACGCGCCGATCTTCTGCGCGTTGGGTATTGAGCCCGTGGTCGACGTAAACGACTATCTCGACCGGCGACAGCCAACGCATCTCGTTTCGATCGAGCGCGCCGGCCGGGGACGCGACGGGCGATACCGCAACATGCTGGGCGTCGACATTACGCACGCAACGGCTCCGCTCGACGAGTTATTCCTAAAAGCGTCGCGCCGCGGCCTCACCACGATCGGAATCGGAGACGGTGGCAACGAGATCGGCATGGGCAAGGTCTTCGCCGAAACGTTGGCCATGATCGCCAACGGCTCGGACATCGCCTGTACGGTCGCCACGGATTTTTGCATAGCTGCCGGCGTCTCGAACTGGGGAGCGTACGGCTTGGTGGGTGCAATCTCGGTGCTTGAAGGGCGCGATCTTCTACCGTCCGCGGCGAGCTGCGCGGATGATATCACGGTCGCCGTTTGTGACGGCGGCGCGGTGGACGGTGTGACGGGCCGATCCGAACCGACGGTGGACGGGCTTGATTTGGCTGCCAGCTTGCGCATGCTCGAGGAGATCCGTCACTTAATCGCCCCCTCGCCGCTTGCTGGCGGCAGGTCGATCCTCGTTGGAATTCTCGGCTATGGAGAAACAGGCCGGGCGGTCGCCGCCTTGCTGACCGCGAAAGGTCATCGCGTCTGCATTTCCGATCGGCAAAGTGTTACCCTCGCCGGCGGACTGGTTGTAGCCGGTGTCGAGACCGGGGGACACTCGATCGAGTTTCTTTCCGCGTGCGATCTGGTTGTTGCCAGTCCGGGCGTCCCAGCCGACAGCGCGATCCGCAACGAGCTGTCCCGACTGGGCATCCCCGTGATGAGCGGATTGGAACTCGCGTACCAGTTAGGTACGAGTGATCTGATCGCCGTGACGGGTACGATCGGCAAACGTTCGACGGTCGAACTGATCCAACACCTGTTCACGCAAGTCGGTCGACGTCTCTCCATCGGCGGGAATCGAGGACTACCCCTCGCGGCTCTACTCATACGCGACGACCTAACCAACCCGATAGCGCTGGCGGTCTCCAGCTTTCAACTTGAATCCGTCGTACACTTTCGCCCGCACATCGCGATCCTCTTGAATGTTGACGAAGCGCATCTCGATCGCCATCACAGCGTCGCCGAATACATCCGTATCAAGAGTCGTATCTTCATGAATCACAAGCCCGACGACGCTCTGATCCTGCCGTTCGACGATGAACGCCTCCGGTCACTGGCGCGCAAGCATCATGGCCGGACGTTTTTCATCTCAACTCTCCAGGAGGTGGACCGCGGCGCGTGGCTGATGAAAGGGCGTATCCGTCTGAACGTCAACGGAACCGTCGAGACGCTGGGCTCATCCGACGACGCGCCGATGACCTACCCATTCAGCGAAAACCTTCTTGCAGGCGTGCTAGCCGCGCGCTTGTGGGGAATTACTTCGGAAGACTTAGCCGTGGCCGTGCGCTCCGTTCCGGCTCCGGAGGGCGTAGAATGACCGACTCCTCGTTTGCGAACATGACGGGTGAGCAGATTCGTCGGCTGTGTCGCGACGGCACGTTCACCGGTCCCACGGCCGGTGTCGCGCACGGTTTCGCTCAAGCGAACCTCGTGATCCTTCCTCAAGAGTCGGCCCGCGACTTCCGTCGCTTCTGCGAACTGAACCCCAAGCCGTGCCCGCTGATTGAAGTTGCGGAGCCCGGCGTGTTTGAACCTCGCAAAGCTGCACCCGCAGCCGACCTTCGTACGGACTTGCCGCGCTATCGCGTGTATCGCGACGGTGTTTGCACGGAGCGTCCGACTTCGATTTTGTCGCACTGCGAGCAAGCGTCTTCCTCGGTTGAGGGTCCGCTAATTTCGTTCTTGATCGGCTGTTCGTTCACGTTTGAGTCGTCACTCCTTGCCGCCGGGATTCCCGTTCGACATATCGAGGAGCAGTGTAACGTCTCGATGTATCGAACAAACGTGGCTTGCAGATCCGCCGGCGCCTTCGAAGCACCGCTTGTCGTTTCGATGCGCCCAATGACACCGCAACAGGCGGACTTGGCGCGTCGGATCACGCAGCCGCTGTCCAATACGCACGGCGGTCCGATTCAGATCGGCAACGCGGACGCGATCGGTATTCACGATCTAGCGAAACCCGACTATGGCGATCCTGTGACGATTCACGCGGATGAGATTCCGGTGTTCTGGGCGTGCGGCGTCACGCCGATTGAGGCGATTTTACGCGCCAAGCCGACCGTGGCGCTAACGCACGAGCCAGGCCACATGTTTGTTACGGACTTGTCCGTCGACGCCTAGAGCGTTGTGAGTTTTCAGTGAGGATCTCTCCGAGCCGCTCCTGCGGAGAGCGAAGCTCCCGTGAGGGAGTGTACTCACCATTCCCGGCGATCTTCAATTGTCCGCTCCCTCACGGTCGCGGCTCGGTTTGGCTAAGACCATTGGATGACCTGTGACGTGGGACGGCAGCGCTTGGTACGCTGCATTAAGAAACGCGCAGGCGAACGAACCTTCGTTTGCCGCGCTGCAAGACATCGCCGGATTTGATGGGGATGGGTGTCATGGAGTCTTCGATCACCGTACCGTTGAGGCGAACGCCACGTTCGGCGATGAGGCGTCGGGCGCCACTACGAGAGTTTTCGCCCAGACAGCGTACAACGAGATCCAGCGGTACGATCTTGCCGTCCTGAATGACTTCCGTCGGCACGTCGACCTCCGGAACGTCGTCCGGCAATCCCCCCTCTCCGCCGCCGTGGACGCGGCGAAACTCCGCCGCCGCAGCTTCCGCGTCCTTGGCAGAGTGGTATTGTGCGATGATCGTCTTAGCCAGCGTCTCTTTGCTGTCACGTGGATTGCCCTGTTTCGGATCCGTCAGCGCCGCGACCTGCTCTTCGGGCGTATCGGTGAGAAGCTCGAAGTAGCTGCGCATCAATTCGTCGGGAATGCGCATCACCTTACCGAACATTTCCGACGGAGAATCCTCGACGGCGATGTAGTTGCCCAACGACTTGCTCATCTTCTGAGTGCCGTCCGTGCCGATAAGTAGGGGTGTCGTCATCACGATCTGCGGTGGTTGCCCTGCGATGCGTTGTAGGTCTCGTCCGCAGAGGTTGTTGAAGGTCTGATCGGTCCCGCCGAGCTCGATGTCCGCTTCGATCACCACGCTGTCGTGCGCCTGCATCAGCGGGTAGAGTAGTTCGTGCAGGTAGACTTCCTTACCGGCCTCCAGACGGGTTTTGAAGGTGTCGCGTTCGATCATGCGCGCTACGGTTATCTGGCTCATCAGCTTCAAAACGTCGGCGAGGTTCATCGACCTAAGCCACTCGCTGTTTCGCCGGACTTCGAGTTTGTCATCACCCAGTTCGAGCACCTTGCCCGCCTGACGCATGTAGGTCTCGGCGTTGGCGTCGATCTCGGCCTCCGTGAGCACGGGGCGCGTCTTGGATCGCCCGCTCGGGTCACCAATGCGTGCGGTGTAATCACCGATCACCAGAACCGCCTTGTGCCCCAGGTCTTGAAATTGACGCAGCTTGCGCAAGACGACGGTGTGTCCCAATGTCAGATCGGGTGCTGTAGGATCCAGGCCGAGCTTGACGCGCAGTTGCTTACCGCCGGCGAGTCGCTCGCGCAGCTCCGCTTCCGTGCAGACGTGAACACATCCACGCAGCAGAAGCGCCAGTTGCTCGCCTTGTTTTGACTTGCTCATGGTCGGCAGCGGTTTGCGATCAGGATCCGGTCGACCCGTCGAAGCGGATTCGTTCAATCTCCGTTGCCTTTCCCGTCGTAGCGTCCACGCCAACGAGGATTCCGCAGAGTCTCGGATCGTCGGTGGCTACGTCGAACGGGCTCGGCACGCCGCTGACCATCGTACCAACGACGCGCCGTTTGTCTCGTCCCAGAACCGAATCGTACGGTCCGGTCATGCCCACATCGGTAATGTAGGCCGTACCCCCGGGGCGAATGCACTCGTCGGCCGTTGGAACGTGGGTGTGTGTGCCGAACACAATGCTCACCCGACCGTCCACGTGCCAGCCCATAGCAATCTTCTCGCTCGTCGCTTCCGCGTGAATGTCGACCACAACGATCCTTACGGAATCAGGAAGCATCGCAAGGACGCGATCGACCGTGGCGAAGGGGCAGTTCGCCGGCGTCTTCATGAACAACCGTCCCAGCACGGAGATGACAGCGACGGCCTGTCCGGAATTCGTCTCGTAAATCGCGAACTCCTTGCCGGGTGCCCCGGCGGGGAAATTGGCGGGCTTGACGATGTTCTTGTTCTGCTCGAGTACCGGGATGATGTCGCGCCGGCGGTAGGCGTGGTCACCGAGCGTGATCAGATCGGCGCCGGATCCGACGATCTTTTCATACATAGCCGCGGACAGCCCGGATCCGTCGGTGGCGTTTTCTGCGTTTACAACGACGCAATCCACCTGATGGGATTCGATGAGCTTCGGAATGCCCTCAGCGAGTACGCGCCGTCCGGGTCGCCCGACGACGTCGCCGACACAGAGGATTTTTACCTGCATGGCGCTCTCTTGGGATGCCGCGGTCCGGCGCCGCTACCGGGCGTGGGCGACGGCGCGAACCTCGCGCAGCACGGTGACCTTGATCTCGCCGGGATAGGTCATTTGTTCTTCGACCTGTTTCGCAACGTCTCGAGCGATCAACATGGCGACGGAATCGTCCACACGTTTGGCATCGACGATGACGCGAATCTCGCGACCGGCCTGAATCGCAAACGCTTCCTTGACGCCCTTATGTGCTTTGGCGATCTCCTCGAGCTGCTGCAGACGCTGAACGTATCGTTCGAGCGATTCGCGCCGACCGCCGGGGCGCGCCGCGCTGATCGCATCAGCGGCCATGACGATGGGCGTATAGGGACTCGTCGCCGGTATGTCGCCGTGGTGACCTTCTATCGCGTTAAGCACTTCGGACTTTTCGTTGAACCGCTTGCAGAAATCAGCGCCGATCTTCTGGTGACTCCCCTCGATGTCGTGGTCGATCGCCTTGCCGATGTCGTGCAGCAGCCCACAGCGTCGCGCGAGACGCCCGTCCAGACCGAGTTCGTCGGCGATCGCCTGACACAGGAATGCAACTTCCAGGCTGTGACGCAGGACGTTTTGACCGTAGCTTGTACGGAACCTGAGACGCCCAAGCAGTTCAAGCTGCTTTCGGTGTAGTCCGCCGATATTCGCTTCGATGGCGGCCTTCTTGCCCGTGTCCAGAAGTTCTTCGGCGATTTCCTTTTGAACCTGCTCAACAAGTTCCTCAATGCGCCCCGGATGAATGCGGCCGTCCGAGATGAGCCGTTCCAACGAGCGGCGGGCAATCTCTCGTCGGACCGGGTCGAACGCACTGACGACCACAACGCCCGGCGTGTCGTCAACAATGACGTCGACCCCCGTCGCTTTCTCAAAAGCTCGAATGTTGCGGCCCTCGCGCCCGATGACGCGTCCCTTCATCTCATCGGAGGGGATGTCCACCGTCGAGACCGTACTTTCGCAGGTGTGCTCACCGGCGTAGCGCTGGATTGCGGTGAGCGTGATCTCGCGAGAGCGCTGCATTGCCTCTTCTTTGGCAGCCGTCGTCGCCTTGTCGATCAACGCGGCCGATTCGCGTTCGAGCTCGTGGCTAAGTTCTTCCAAGACCAAAGTCTTTGCTTCGTTTTCGGACATGCCGCCGATTTGGAGCAATTGCTCGCGCCGCTTTGAGAGGAGCTCCGACGCCTCTTCTTCCTTGTTGACCAATACCTCCGTACGGGCCGCGATCTTTTCGGATGCCTGTTCGAGGTTCTTCTCTTTGGTCACGAGCGTGTCGAGTTTGCCTTCGAGATTGTCTTCGCGCTTTTCCAAGCGCTTTTCGGTTTCCTTCAGCTCGGCACGCATCGTGTCGGATTCCTTGCGCAGCGCCTCCCGGCTCCGAAGGAATTCGCTTTTCGCGTCGACTTCGGCGCTCTTTCGGACAACGTCGGCCTCGTCTCGGGTCTTGACAAGAATCCGTTCCGCCTCGTTCTTCGCCGCATCCAGACGTGCCCGACCGAGCCACCGCATGAGGAGGTAGCCTGCAAGTAGCGCCACGACGGCACCGAGGGCGCCGGCGCCGGCGAGCTTGATCATCGACACGCCCACTTCGAACTCCGCGAGTAGGTTCGCAAGTATGGGTAGGTTCATGGTCATTGCTTCCGCTATATCGAATCATCGCGGTACGATGCGCAGGCCTGCGCCGATTCACGGCGCAGGCTGCTAGGTTGCCGCCATCGCGCAACGGTCCCCGTCGATGGTCATCGCATTGTGTGGAAAGGTTTAAGTGAGCGAGCAACGAACCGGCGACGTTAAGCCGATTTCCCGTGAGGCCCCAAACGTAAGGCCGCCGCCCAGAGCGGGATGAATTGGAGCGAACAGGTTACCGGTTCGACGGTTCCCCTAAATCGGAACGGTTTCTGGTAATGTCCGCCTCATCTTGACCCGGGTGAAGCGTCGTAGAGATCCCATCGGCTACTGCAAGCCCCACAGCACTCCTGCCGGAGGAGGCAGTGCAGACACCAGACACGCTTGGATCGTTCAAACGACGCACTCGAAACTTCATAGGGCAGAAATCATCTCGTCAGGGTCGGGCTCGCCTGCGTTTCGTGGCCACTCCCCGAATCTTTACCGGGTTTGGCCGAACCCGCAGGCCCCGTGTTACCGCAATCACAAACCTCTGGCCCCGGAGAAACCCCGGTGCCGTGACGACGATTGTTCTCCTTATCCGGTCGACCGACGGCTATATACGCCACACCGCCGGAGAATTAAAGCTACAGTGGCAATAATGCCGCGCAACGCTGCGCTCCGCGAGTCTATTCGACTGGCAGCCCTTGTCAAGCGACTATTCCGCCAAACGCCGACAGCCTCGTACGATGGCCGATTATGGCTGTAGGAAGGGCAGGCGATGATCCCACGAACTTCGCCGCACTGTGGCCCCGCGCGCTTCGCGACAGAACCCGGGGGCTGCGTTGTCCGTACATGGAGCGTTGTGGGTCGGCCTTGTACCTGCCAGACGATGCACTTAGGCACCCGACGGTGCGCAACGCCAAGGTCACTTGGCCGCGTAGTTGCAATGCCGTGGCATCGCGAGTGGGTATACTCCCGCTGGCGGCGCTCGCCGGCCCGGACGGTTCCAGGGATGGCCTAACGGATGTGCGGACGGATGTCTCGCCGGGGCCCGAACTTCTCACGACGGATCACAAGGTTAAGTCCATGAAGCTGCGCATATATTCGGGGATCGCCGTCGCATGGGGGGTCAGCGTGTTCGCCGCCGCCGGCGCATCAGCGAGCGACTCCGCGCCCAAGGCCAAGGTCAGTCTGCTCTCGTCGGTTGAGGCGGTCGCTCCCGGCAAGGCGTTCGACCTGGGCATCTATTTTCAGCTTGAGTCCGGCTGGAATATCTACTGGCAGAATCCGGGCGACAGCGGTCTGGCACCGCGCGTCACATGGACGCTGCCCGACGGCGTTGCCGTCGGTGAGCTTCAGTTTCCGATTCCCAATCGTCATCACAGCCCGGGCGACATCGTAACCAATATTCTCTCGGGCGATCCGATGCTCATTGCCCAGGTGACGCCGGCGGCTGACTTGAAGGGCGATTCGCTGCGCCTGCGTGCGAACGTGACCTATCTTGTTTGTTCGGACAAGTGCATTCGCGAACAAGCGACCGTGAGTGTCGACGTTGGCGTTCTCGCGCGGGGCGCCGAGACGGTAGAGGTGAACGCTAATCTCTTCCGCCGCGCTCGCCGATCCCT
>JADFRO010000386.1 GCA_022561255.1 Planctomycetota bacterium
GCGCTCTGGTGAAACCGACGCCGAACCGAAGGTGCGCTGCTTGCAGGTTATCTGTCCACACCTTGGCTGTGGGATTGATTTTGCCGGCGATCGTGACGCGTTCTACTGCCCCTGTC
The DNA here is from genome assembly GCA_022561255.1 of Planctomycetota bacterium. Classification (GTDB taxonomy): domain Bacteria; phylum Planctomycetota; class Phycisphaerae; order UBA1845; family UBA1845; genus JAJRUK01. The sequence goes on from JADFRO010000386.1 coordinate 117, forward strand.
ACGCCAGTGAGTTTGGCATCAGCGGTCAGCGACGCTTTGGACCCTCTCCACGCGACATGGACGAACTTTCGTGTCGCGTCACGGAGCCCGACGCCGACGGCAGGCGGTGGGTCGAAGTTGCCTACCTGGAGTTTCAAACGGGTTCTGCCCAGAAGCGTTCGCTCGCCTAGCGCTTGTTCGTTATGGCTACGTCCCAAGAAATGCAGAGTACGACCGACGCGAGCGATAACGCCGCGCGCGATACGTGCAGCGTATCCGTGACGAGCGCGAGTTTCTTGTTGCGTAACGTAGCCGTGGTGTTGTTTGTTGTTCAGGTTGTAACCGGTCTGCTGCTCATGACGGCGTACAGCCCGTCGACGACGACCGCGTGGGGAAGTGTGTGGTACGTTCAAACGCAGATGCGGATGGGTTGGCTTATCCGCGGGTTGCACCACGTCGCGTCCGACGCACTGCTGCTGACGCTGCTCGTCTACGCGGCGGCGCTGTTGATCAAGGGTGGTTACCGCTCGGTACGGCTTTGGTGGGCCGCCTTGATCCTCCTGTTCGTCGCGCTGTTGTGCTCGCTAACGGGTGAGCTGCTGCCGTGGGATCAAGCGGGCTATTGGGGAACGACCGTCCGACTGAACATCCTGGCGAGCACGCCGGTTGTTGGTGACGCGTTGCGGCGGCTCGTCGTTGGTGGGGTCGAGTTGGGCAACCTGACCCTGGCACGATTTCATGCGCTGCACGTCATCGTCCTGCCCGCAATCGTCGGCATGCTTGTTTTTCGTGGCATGGCCCGACATCGCGTTGCAGCACACGAAAGCGGCGAAAGAACGGTTGGCGCTGTGGACAGACCCTTGGGCTCTGGAACTCAACTCCTGGGTCCGGTGCTTGGTCTACTCGTTGTAGCGGCGTTGTTCGCCGTCGTGGGGATACTTCATACGGCAGACGCCGGCGCGTTTCTCGCTGCGCCAGCCGATCCGAATTCGCTTAACTATCCGGCACGTCCTGAGTGGCATACGTTGTTTCTCTTCGAGTGGCTAAAGTTCTTCGAGACGCCGACGGCGCAGGTGGTGGGGGCGATTGTTGTGCCGAGTGTGGTCGCGCAGATGTTTTTTCTGTATCCGCTAGCCGTACGCATTTTGCCTGGCGCCTCGTGCGATCGATGGTTGCGGCGATTCGGTGGTTTGACGCTGCTGGTCGTTCTTGGCCTTACGGGCGCTGCGTTGTGGGACGATCGCCCGCCGTCCGTCCGCGCCGTTGAGACCGTCCGCGCGAAGCAGGTGAAGGGGGAGCCTCTTACCGATTCCGATCAGCACACGCTTCGCGCCGAACAGTTCCGGCAGCAGCGCGAGCGTGCCGAGCGCTTCAGCGCCCGTTCTCTGGAATTGGCAGCCCGCGACGGTATTCCACCCGGAGGAGCGCTGGACCTTTTAAGAAACGATGCGCAAACGCAGGGACCGCTCCTCTTCGCCGCGAACTGTGCCGCCTGTCATCGCCTTGACGGTCACGATGGGTTGGGCATCGTACCGGTGGAGCCCGCCGCCTCGTCCGACCTTGCTGGCTACGGAACGCGAACGTGGATCCGTGGGTTCTTGGATGACCCCATGAACGAGGCGTACTTCGGAAGAATGACCAAACCCGACGGCGAGCCGGCCCACACGAAGATGTCGAAGTGGCTCGCGGAGACTCGCGCTGACGCCGAGGCTGGTGACGCCATGTCCGCGCTTCTAAAGGACTTCGACGCCGTCGCCGCCTATCTCGAGGATGAATCACGCCGTCCGGGCCGACTCTCGGAAATCACCGCCGCTACGGCGGTCGATCCGCCGGCAAGCGGTTTCGATGCTGGGGAGCAGTTGATTCGTCATGGCCGGCGCTTTTTCATGACCACGTGCAACGAGTGTCACAGCTACCAGGGCGAGCGTGAGGGGACGTTTCGCGCTCCTGAGATGTACGGCTACGGCTCGGTCGCGTGGATCGAGTTGATGATCGCCGAGCCGGGGCATCAGACGCGCTACCGAACGCGTGGCCGCGAGCCCGCGCAGATGCCGGCGTTCCGCGATCGTCTTTCAGAGTTGCAGCGCAATCTGCTAGCCCGCTGGCTTTACGATCAAGGGCATAGCGTC
>JADFRO010000074.1 GCA_022561255.1 Planctomycetota bacterium
GAACGGCGAACCGGTCGGGCGACAAGAGAATGCCCTGGTCGTGCCCCTCCTGCATCCGCGTGGCCTTCTCCTCCTCGTCCTCTTGGCTCCAACTGTCGGTCGCGTCAATGTCCTCCGAGTCGGGCCGCTGCACGAAGCGGGCGAAACCCAGAACCGACCCACCAAAGGGCAACATCTGGATGGCCGTAATGAGCACCCCGACGATGAGCAGGGCCGTGATCACCCCAAAGACCATCCCGCCCACGCGGTCCACCATCGCCGGCAGCAGGGCGGCCCGTTGGATCAATTTGTCCATGCCCACCCGCATCAGGATCAGCGGCACGGAGAAGCAGCCCGCCAGCGAAATGGGCAGGGCCAGGTCGGGCTTCCAGGCGTACAGCAGATCGAAGGCGACCTGCTCGTAGACCGCAAAGGCCAGCACCAGACACAGAATGGTCAGTACGCAGAAGATCAGCGAACTCATCAACCCGTGAATCGACTGGAAGAAGGCGATACCGGCGATCAGGGCCAAACAAAACAGCGACACCCACATCGGCGCATCTCCGCAAGGGCCTATTTGCCGTCGAAACGCAGGGCCCGGAGAATCTCGTCCAGGCTGGTCACGCCGTCGTACACCTTCTGCAGGCTGGCCCGGCGCAGGTCGTGCATGCGCCCCCGGCGACAGTGATCTCGAATACTCCGGATGGGCGCCCCATCGGCCAACAGCTTGGCGACCCCTTCGTCGGCCACCATGATCTCGAACACGGCCGTCCGCCCCACGTAGCCGGTCCCCTGACAGGTCTGGCAAACGATCTCGTTGCCCTTCTTGTCCAGAATCGCCTCGGTGGGCGGCCGATGGAAGTGCTCGATCTTGCCGACCGGGAGGTTCAGCTTCTTGAGCAGCCGCTCGTCCGGCTTGAAAGCCTGACGGCACGCGGTGCAGAGCACCCGGACCAGGCGCTGATTGGTGGCCCCCAACAGAGCCTTGGCGAACATCGCGTCGTCGTCGACCATCTTCCGCAGTTGGTCGATGGCGTCGAAGGCGTCCTTGGCCTCCATGGCCAGGTAGATCTTCCGGTCCGCGGTGGCCGCCCGGCAGACGATCTGGGCGGTCTCGTGATCGGAACATTGCCCCACCAGCACCACGTCCGGCTCGCGCCGCAGCACCGATTGGAGCTGCCGGGCGAAGCTCACCTCCCCGCCGCTGCCCTCGTGGCGATTCTGAGTGATGTTGTCCAGTTCGAGCAGCGGGGCCGACTCGAGCGTGTGCAGGTTTTGCAGGAAGGCGTCATGGTCGCGGAGCAGGGCGTATTGGGTGGTGGTGACGCCCGACTGCTTGGCCCCGGCCACGATGACCAGTCCGGTGGGGCGCTTGATGAGGCTCTTGACCTTCTCCAACTCGCGCGGTGGGAACCCCACCTCGTTCAGGCGCTTGCAGGCCTCCGGCATACGGATCTGCAGCCGCAGGCGTTCCCCGGCCGTCGAGCCCGAACTGAGGACTTCGATCAGGGGCAGGTCGCCGCCGGTTACCAGCAGACCGGCTTGGATGCGACCCGATTGCGGGCGACGCCGCTCATCGGGATTCAGACCGGCCAACCCCTTGAGGTAGGCGATCACCCGCTCGGCGTCCTCCACCACGATCCGGCCCTTTTGCTCCAGGGCAACCCCGTCGATGCGATAGACCAACCGGGCCCGCCCGTTGCTCACCACCAGATCGACGTCGGAACTCCGCCGCCAGAGTACGTCGAACAGAAACTCCTGCGTGGCGTCGTGCTGCTCGGACTCGTCGCGTTCCGTTGGGCGAGCGACGTTGCTGCCCTCGTGATCCGACAGGTGAACCCGCTGGCCCCGGTCCAGTTTTCTCGTCTTGGAACTCTCATCCCGCGATATGATGCTCTTGACATGCCCCAGCGTCAGAACGCGCTGGTCCGACACAACTCGGCCGTTGCGATGGATGATGTAGGACATCTGCCCGCCGCCGGCCAACAGTAGCCAAAATGCCAAACCCATGAAGTAGGTCGTGCCCGACCAGGGGATGAGGAACAGAATGGCCATGCCGGCGATTCCCGTCCCCAAGACGATCAGGTTCCACCGTTCGCGTTTGGTCTTGACGAAGTCGGTGTCCCGATCCACCCACTGACACACGTACACCCAGCCGATGAACAGCGCCAGCACCACGCCCAGTTTGTACAGGTTGACGTAACTACCGGGAGGGGGCAGCTCGGCCAGACATTGTGTGGTGAACATGGAATCCATGATAACCTGATGTGCCCGCGCGGGCCACGCCGATCCGGTGGGATCGATTCGCGCGCGCCCCGCGCTCCTACCCCACGATACCCCCGCCGCCGACCGAAATCCCCTTCAGCCGCATCCTCAACTCATCGGGGTTGGGTGCGGCGGCGTAGGCGGTCTTGACCGATATCCATTCCTTATTCACCAGCGACCGAATCGATTCGGTGAAGTCCACCATGCCTTCGTTGGGCGAGCTTCGGATGACCGCACTCAGCTCGTTGTCTCGCCCGTCGGCGATCATTTTTCGCACCATGCCGTTGCAAATCATGATTTCGCAGGCGGGAACCCGCGGAATCTCGGGCCTAAGACCCGGCAACAGTTTAAGGCAAACGATCGCCTGAAGGTTAAAGACCAACGAGCTTCGAATCAACGCCCGCTGCTCCTCGGGAAAGAGCTCCAGAATCCGCGCCACGGTTCCACCCGCGCTGGATGAGTGGATCGTCCCGAAGACGAGATGACCGGTCTCCGCCGCCGCCAACGCGGCCCCATACGTCTCCTGGTCACGTAGCTCGCCGATGAGCACAACGTCGGGATCCTCGCGCATCATATACTTGAGTGCATCGTGGTAATTCTCGACGTCCCGACCGATCTCGCGCTGGTTCACGAACGCCATTTTGTCCTGATAAAGAAACTCGATCGGATCCTCGAGCGTCATGATGTGGCACGCACGTGTCCGGTTGATCTCCTCCAGCATGGCCGCTATCGTCGTGCTCTTGCCGCTGCCTGTGATACCCGTCACAAGAACCAACCCCTGGTGCAGCCCTGCGAGGTTGGCGAGCGACTCGGGCAGATTCAACTGCTTGAAGCTGAGGATCTCGCGGGGTACGCGGCGCGCGGCAATCGATGTTTGGCCTCGCTGCCGAAACACGTTGATCCGATAGCGATCCGCTCCGGAAAGCTGGTACGCGAAATCGACCGAGCCCCGATCGCGGTAATCGGAGATGTTCTCCTCACCCATGATCTCGAAAATCATCGACTCGATCTGTTCATTGCTCAACACCGTACCGTCGATGTTGCGGATCGTGCCGTTGAGGCGAAACTTGGGCGGCGTGCCTGCCTTCATGTGAAGGTCCGACGCCTCATGCTTCGACATCGCGCGGAAGTATTTGTCGATCTTGGCAGCCCCGTTCGGCCGGGTCGGCTCACAGGTGGTCGAGGACGTGGGTGTAAAATCCGACAAAACGTATGGTTCCTAATCGGGGCCGGCGCTGGACCCCGCACGGGTCGATCCTAAATCGCGTAAGAAGATTCCCACCGGCGAGCGGCGGGTGGGTTCGCTCGCGTGCTCGGGCTGCTGTGGCTGACAACTTGGCCGGCTGCCGGCGACCCAGCATTGTATCTGAGCATGGGTCCGCTTCAAGCGGTAAAAACGTCGGGATTCGCCACGACCGCCGCCTTTGCGGGGTCATGCGATGGTTCGGCCGCCGTCGATCGGAATAATCTGCCCCGTTATGTAGTCGGCTGACTCCGCGAGAAAACGAACCAGCGACGCGACCTCCTCAGGTGTCCCCGGTCGCCCCATCGGCACGAGGTCCACGAGTTTGTTGCGAAGCGCCTCGCCGTACGACTCCGGGAAAACGGCGATTCCCGGAGCGACGCCGTTGACGCGAATCTCCGGTGCGAAGGCCTTGGCAAGACCTCGGGTGAGAGATTCAAGGGCGGCTTTGGAACTGCAGTAGGCTAAGTGCGCAGGCCACGGTTTGCTCGACGAGATGTCGCAGAGGTTGATCACACTTCCGCGCCCGTGGGCCGCCAAGTGAACACGGGCCAAGTGACACAACGCAGCCGGTGCGATGAGGTTCGTTCGCAGCGTGGACTCCCAGTGCGCTTGATCAAAAACCTGCTCGTCGTCGGAGTTCTTGGGGTCTATGGGAAACACCGACGCGTTGTTAACCAGGATGTCGAGTCGGCCGAGCCCGTCAACCGTTCGCCCAACGATCGCGGGCCAGCTCGACGCGTCGCAGAGATCCGCCTCGATAAGAAGACAGCTTCGACCCAATCCCTCGATGATCGACGCAACCTCTTGGGCTTGAGCGCCCGAGTTTCGGTAGTGGACAGCCACGTCACACCCAGCCCGCGCCAACTCGATTGCAATGGCTCGACCTACGCGCCGCGCACCGCCCGTCACCAGCGCCACAGAACCGTCAAGCGTCATGAGCATCTCCCGTTTTGAAATGCCGGATCCGCCGGCCCTCGGATAAGATCGAACGTGGAGAAATCGCGCGGGCTAAAGCCCGCGGCTCGGAACAAAGACTTGAGACGAAGACTCGGAACACAAGAGCGTGAAATGTTCTCACGACGGTACTGACCGCGCTGGCCACCGTACTGGCATCGCTGATCTCGATGCTGAAAGCGTTACGGACGCCGCTGACCGCACCAAGCACGATGCTGACAGCGCTAAGCACGGTGCTCGTCCGATTCATTCGGAAGTTTGTGCATCAACCATACGTCGTCACTGACCGTCGGCGTACCGCGGCGCCGAAGCGTAGCAGCCAGGTAACGCCGTGTAGCACGAACGATCACGAAACTTCCACCGAGAAACAACAACATCAACAGAAACCCCGCCAGCAGCGTCGGCCCGCCAAGACGCACAACCGCCTCCCGCCGACGGTCTCGATCGACCGGCGGCAAGACGTCGGATTCCACGTCGTCACCATCGACCGCTTGCATCGCCCGGCGCGTGCCGACCGACAGACCATCGGCGGGAGCGGAAACGCGATGAATCCAACTGAACCACGCAAAGAGCACCAACAGAAATCCGATCACAAGGAACAGGAGCGCCCAACGACCACGATGTTTTTCCGATCCGGGTGATCCGACCGTCATTTCGCCTTCTCCAAATTCCAAGGACTCCCGATGCGCGGATCAAAGGCGTGCTGCTCGCGTATGCGCTCAAACAATCGCCGCTGCTCATCGGAGAGCGTCTTGGGCGGAACGATCTGAATTACGACGTACTCATCCCCGCGCTGATCGCTTCCACGCTTGCGAACGCCGTGCCCGGCAAGCCGCATCTTCGCACCGCTCGGTGTTCCCGCCGGAAGTGTCACCGTAAGCGGTCCGTCGAGCGACGGAACGTCGATCTTGGCACCGAGGACCGCCTCCTCAACCGAAACGGGCACGTCAATGTAAATGTCGTCCCCCCGGCGGATAAAGTAGGCGTGCGGTTTCACCACGCAACGGAGAAGCAGATCACCCGGGGGCCCGTTATGCCGACCGGGAATGCGGCCGGCAACACGTATCTTTTGCCCATGCGACACACCCGGCGGAATCTTTACCTCAAGCTCTTGCGGTCCGCCGGCGCCGCCGAGCCGAATCGTCAACGTCGCGCCGTGAACCGCCTGTTCAAACGAAAGTGAAACCTCGCGCTCTTCGTCGCGGCCGCGCTGGGGGCGAGGCGGAGCCGATGGTCGCGCTCCGGAACTGCCGAAGAACTGATCGAAAATGCTCGCGTGTGGGCCACCGCCGCCGAACGCGGAGAACAGATCCTCAAGGTCGTCGGCACCCACCGACGAACCGCCGGCCCATTGGTAGACGCGTTGACCTTGCGGTCCGGTTTGAAACTGACCGACGCCCGCGGCTCCGAACTGATCGAACTCGGCGCGTTTCTTCGGATCGCCAAGCGTCCGGTGGGCCTCCTGAACCTCCTTGAACTTTGCCTCCGAGGCAGCGTCATCCGGGTTTCGGTCGGGGTGGTATTGCTTGGCGAGCTTGCGATACGCGCGCTTGATCTCGTCCTCGGTGGCCGACCGTGTAACTCCCAGGGTCTCGTAGAAATCGCGTACCATCGACGTGAGTACCTCTTCCCGGCAACCCGGTCACTATGCGCACATCTCTGCGGACCCGCGCTGCACGGATTATACGGCTGCGCGAATGGGCTGGGAAGTGGCTTACGCCAACACGCCGGACCCTCCGACCTTCGCGTAACATCGAGCGTGGGGCAACAGCGCGGACGAGCTGCGCTCCGCAGGAGAGCCCACGGATCGGAACATGGAAACTTGAAATGCCCTAAGAACCCCGGCGCCACCAGGGTTTCTTGCGTGAACGAAACAGCTGCGAGCGCATCTGCGACGTCGTGGGCAACTTCGAGCGTAGGTCGAGAAGGCGGCGTCTTGAGAACTGCCCGGGGTTGTCCTCGAAGCGCAGGCGCGATGACTCGACGAAGATCGCGTCGCTCGGCGGCAGATCGTTACCCTCGTCGTCGTAGAACTTCAGCGCTTCGTCGAGACACTGGGCGGCCTCCATTCCAAGGTGACGCACCTGAACCTTGTCATCCTCGCGCGTGGCAGCCTCTGTGATCATACGAAAAAGCGTAAGCCATTGGCCAACGTCGATGATCCGAGAAGGTTCGTCGGTGGAATTAATGCTCGCAGCGTCAGCACTCGCCTCCTCCTCCGGGCGGCTGGCTAGCTGAAAGGTAATCGAGATCGTCGCCCCGCACGCCCCGCACGTCCCCGGCAAATTCGTGCTCCACGACCCGCCGGGGGTTTCCACACCGCAGGCCTCACCGCCGTAGAGCGGTCCGTTTCCGCACGATTCGCACGGCGAAACCATGACGTATAGGTAAGCCTCCGCAAGACTGTGGGCGAGCAGAGGAAGATCGGCCATGCCCGACACCTTATCAACACACGACCCGTCGACGCAAGACGCCGCTTGAACCGGACGGCTTCGGTCAATCCGGGGATTCACCGTCAGCGGGCTTGTCGGAACCCGAGGTGACGGGATCAGAATCAGAGCCCACCGCCGAGTTAAGCATGGATTTCAAAAAGCCCTCGGGCGAAGCCGCGTCAGACAACGCCGATCCCGATTTTACAGCCGCAATGAGAGCATCGAGCTCCCCAACGCCCCGCGCCAGCGAAGGCTCCACCTTCTCCATCAGCGCAACGATCGGAGACGTCACGTACCAGTAGTCATCGTCGCCGAGTTGGAAACGAACCTCGCGTGAAATGTCAGCGGCGGCCGGCATACCGGGGAGAAACGAAAGATCGGGAACGCCGGAAAGTTTCCCGACGGCTTGCTTATCTCCCGATGTCGTGATCGACTCGATTTCCAACTTCAAAACCGATGCCGGAGCCAACCGGGCGACGAGCGTCATCAGCTTTTCGGATTGATCGGGAGCACTCTCAGCCAGCACTTTCAGCTTATCGGTAAACGCGGGGAGCGTTGCGATGAGCTTCTCGACTGTCGCAACCTGCTTTTCGTCGTAGAAGTCCAGTACGTCATCCAGTGACCCATCAGCAAGCAAACCGTTGTATTCCGCAACCAGTTCCTCAAGCTCCTTCTCGATCGCTGGATCAGAACCAGCCGTGGTGCTCGCGGCGGTGCCCGGCACATCGCCACCGCCGTCGGCGACCTCATCGAACTTCGGATCCCGAAACGGGTGCCAGTCCGCCTGCCCCTGCGCAATCTTGGGATTCACCCATACGGACGCTGTAGGTAGCAAGGTCATGTCGCCATCGCCCAGGTCCCCCTGCATCGACGGTTGCGGTGGCTGCTCCTTGCAGCCGGTATGGTTGAAAACACTGACCAACGCAACGACGATCAGCAGGCCGTAGCGGTTCGTTGACATTAAGCACTCCTTGCGCGCACCATCGCTCAACACCGCGGCGTGGTTTTGGGGCACCCCACCCAACCGCAAAAGCGTAGCCCCATCGCACCTCCCGGTCAAGATTCCGTCAAGACGACTCGTCATCCCCACCCGCGATCTCCGCGCTCGCGGACGGCATAAACAAATCGCACCGCATGGGAAGAAAGCGATGCGCGTACCAACGGACGAAAGTCCACAGCGTGGCTAAACCATACACCGTCGAGCGCCGAAGGTTGATGCTGCTCGCCTCATCGAAATACCGCACGGGCACCGGCACGTCCGCCAACTTGAAACCGAAGTGGACAGCCTGAACAAGAAACTGCGAGTCAAAAACGAAGTCGTCGCTGTTGCGCATGAACGGGATGGTTTCAAGAACTCGGCGCGAATACACTCGAAATCCGCTGTGCCATTCACCGAGGTTTTGACCCGCTAAAATGTTCTCGACGAACGTGAGGCCGCGGTTGGCGAGGTACTTAATCGGCGGCATCTTGCCGCTGAGCGTTTCGGCACGCGTGCGGATTCGATTACCGAGTATTACGTCGCAGATGCCGAGGCGCAAGAATCCGACCGCGTGGGGAATGATGCGGGCGTCGTACTGGTAATCCGGGTGGAGCATCACGATAAAGTCAGCACCGCGACGTAGCGCCTCGCGATAGCATGTTTTCTGATTGGCGCCGTAGCCCCTGTTGTGTTCGTGCTGGATGAGCGTCACCGGAAGGCGCCGTGCGATCTCCACCGTGTTGTCCGTGCTGGCGTCGTCCACGACGATGATTTCGTCGACCCCGGTGCTGTCGAGATCGGCGAGCGTTCGCTCCAACGTATTGGCGGCGTTGTAAGCGGGTAGGACGACGACGACTTTTTCCACAGGCGCGACCTCTCACGCATCCATCGACGCCGCTCCGGCGCCGCCGCGACGCCCCGCGAGTCTAACCCATCCGCGCCACTGTGGCGACACCGTCGCCGAGAGGTGCACACAACCCGACTGGATCGATTATGCTTGCCGGACCGATCGTCTATAACAGCGATGACCGAAACCGACACACGAGCGACGAAAGACGTGAAGGCAACGAATCCGAGTAATTTGTGGGTGACCGTTACGGTGATCCTCGCGGCCGTCACCTTCGTCTTGTACGCGCCCGTGCTGCACCACGACTTCGTCGGGCTCGACGATCAGGTCTACGTCACCGACAACCCAACCGTTCAGGAAGGTTTGACGTGGAAAGGCGTCGGCTGGGCGTTTACAAGCGTTCACGGCTCGAACTGGCATCCCCTTACCTGGCTGTCGCACATGCTGGACTGTCAACTCTTCGGGATGCAGTCGGGCATGCACCACCTAACCAACTTGATCCTCCACGCCGCGAACGCTTGTCTTTTGTTCTACGTGCTGTTTCGCATGACGGCGATCGTTTGGCCCAGCGCACTGGTCGCCCTTCTGTTCGCCATACACCCCACGCACGTCGAATCGGTCGCCTGGGTCGCGGAACGCAAGGACGTACTGAGCACTTTGTTCGCGCTCGTGACGATCCTCGCGTACGTCAGGTACACCGAGCAGCCGAGCGTACGTCGGTATCTGGTGATCATCGCTGCGCTTGCCGTCGGACTCTGCGCCAAGCCGATGCTGGTGACGCTGCCCTTTATCCTGCTGCTGCTGGACTATTGGCCGCTGAACAGATTCAAAGATTGCAAGCCTACGCTGGGCGACCATCTGGCGTGCACTCGACGTCTGATCGTCGAAAAGCTTCCGCTGATGCTCCTGGTGATCCTGTCCTCCGTCGTGACGCTGTACGCTCAGCGGAGCGGTGGTGCGGTCGTCGGGGCCGAGCTGCTCTCGATCGACTCGCGCATCGGCAACGCCATGCTAAGCTACGTCAAGTACCTCTACATGGCCGTTTGGCCGACGGGACTCGCCGTTTATTACTCCCACCCGTTCACCAGACCCGACGGGGTCGCGGTCATCGGGGCTACGCTGCTGCTCGGCGCGTTGACGGTGCTCGCGCTCGCAGCCGCAAAGAAACGCCCTTACGTCGCGGTGGGATGGCTTTGGTACGTCGGAACGCTCATTCCCGTAATCGGCGTCGTTCAGGTCGGTTCACAAATGCTAGCCGACCGCTACACCTACGTGCCGCTGATCGGCATCTTCATCGCCGTAGCGTGGGCGTTGCACAGCTTCGTGACCCAAACTCGTCGACCGTCCGCACTGCGCAAACGCGTTGTCATCGCAACCACAACGGTGTGCCTCGCCGCGCTAACGGTAACCGCTCGTGCGCAGATCGGTTATTGGCGCGACAGCGTCACGCTGTTCCAACGAGCGCTGGACGTGACGACGGACAACTTCCCGGCCCACATGTTCATGGCCCAAACGCTCTACCCGCTCGGTCGAGAGAAAGAAGCCATCGAGCATTACGAAACCGCCCTGCGAATCAACCCGCGAGCACCGGACACGATCTACAATCTTGGATACGCCTATCATCTAAGCGGGCGAAACGTCGAAGCCCTCGCTCGGTTCAAGG
>JADFRO010000387.1 GCA_022561255.1 Planctomycetota bacterium
ACTTAAACAATCCGCCGCTGCCCGCGAGTGTCGTGGTTCGCCCGGTGGGGCCCAGTTCAACCGTGCGGATCGACGAAATCTCGGAGTCGGCGACGTAAAGATGCTTTCCGTCGGAAGTGAGCCCGGAGGGCTGAGCGAACGTCGCGCGCCGGTTGGGACCATCAAACCCCGCCTCGCGCCCGGTCCCGGCGAAAAGCGAAAGCTGCGCGGACTGAAGATCGATGACCCAAAGTTCATGGGCACCAGCCATCGCCAGGTACAACCGACCCTCGACCAGAGAAAGATCCCACGGCGAGTTCAGTCCGGTTGAGCGAGCGGGGCCTTTGGGGTTGCGATCGTAGTTTAGTTTCCCCGTTCCAGCCAATGTCGATACCACGCCGTTTACCAGATCGACGGTGCGTACCGCGTGGTTCTCGGTATCCGCGACGAAAAGCGTTTGTCTGTCGGGTGAAAGGGCAAGGCCTTGGGGTTGATGGAATTGGGTTGTTTCGAACTCGCCGTCGGTGAAGCCCGCACTCCCGTCACCGATAACGAGTTGCACCAAGCCGTCGAGATCGGCGACGACGATCCGGTGGTGGTTCGTGTCGCTGATAAAAAGTCGCTGACCGGCGGCGTCCGCGAGCAGCTTGCCTGGGAATTCGAGGAACGCTGATTCGAACGAAGTCCGCTCGGTGCGGAACCGCATGGGTTCGGCCAATGTTCCCATCTTTCGATGTTGTTCCAATAGCCTGTGGATTGTGCGGTCGAGTGCATCTCGATGTCCTTCGCCGGTCACGGCACCGGCGATGCGTCCCTGCGGATCGATCAGGATGATTGTCGGCCACGCCTGGACACCGAACGCGTTCCATATCTCGTAGTCATTGTCGACGGCGACGGGGTGGTCGATGTTGTGGCGCAGGATCGCCTGGCGGATGTTGCCGGCGTCCTTCTCCTCGTCGAACTTTCCGGAATGAATGCCTACAACGACGAACGGCTCGTCGCGGTATTTATGTTCCAGGTACTTCAGATCCGGCAAGACGTGGAGGCAGTTGATGCAGCAGTAGGTCCAAAAGTCGAGCAGGACGACCTGGCCGCGTAGATCGTCGAGCGTGAGCGGTTTGGTCGTATTTAGCCACGCCGAAGCGCCTTTCAACTCAGGAGCGGGCCTCAAGGGTGACGACAGCGTGTCACCCTCTCGTTGCGTTTCACCGTCGGAGCAGCCCGCGATCGCCGTTACGGTTAGCATGATCGCTGCGAAAGCGGACGCGACGACGGCGATCGTTCTTCGACGATTGCGTGGATTCATAGTCAACATGTTAGCCCCTCTCGTCGCACGAGGCGATTTGTGTCTCTCATCGCCGGCTGTGAATTGACTCGCGTATGATTCCAGCTACACTGACCCGGCAGCACGGGGGAGCGGTGCCCGTCATGACAACTCTTTCAACCGATTCGCTTATCTCGGATGTTGGTCGACGCTATCTACAGCTACAGATGACGTCTGATGTCGGACCGATCCGGCTTGCAAATCTGCTCCAACACTTCGGAGACGTTGACGCGGTGTTGGATGCGTCACGCGGCGGACTGGAACGTGTCGACGGCGTCGGTCCAAAAGTGTCGGCGGCCATTCGCCGGGCACGCGGCGAGAGCGAGCGCGTCGATCAGGAGATCGCACGCGCAGCCGAGTGCGGCGCACGTATCCTCTGTCGTGAGGACGAGGCGTATCCGCGGTTGTTACTCCACATTCCCGATCCGCCGATCTGCCTGTTTGTGAAGGGTGCCCTCGAACCCGCGGACGGTGTCGCCGTAGCGATCGTGGGGACGCGGAGATGTTCTCATTATGGTCGTGAACAGGCCGTACGGTTCGGCGAACTTCTTGCACGTGCGGGGTTCACCATCGTGTCCGGGCTCGCCCGCGGTATCGACGGCCACGCTCATCGCGGGGCGCTTCGCGCCGGTGGTAGGACGATTGCCGTGTTGGGCAACGGTCTTTCAACGATCTATCCGCGCGAGCACACGGAACTTGCAGGCGAGGTCGCAGGGTCCGGCGCTATCGTGACAGAGCTCGGCGTCGACGTGGGACCGGAGGCGAAAAACTTTCCGGGTCGAAACCGCATCATTGCCGGCCTGGCTCTGGGCGTGATGGTCGTTGAAGCGGGGAAGCGAAGCGGGGCGTTGATAACCGCCCGCTTGGCGTCGGAGTACAACCGTGAGGTGTTTGCGCTTCCCGGAAACGTCGATCG
>JADFRO010000075.1 GCA_022561255.1 Planctomycetota bacterium
TGCAGAGGATTAACGCCCACCAGTTCGCGACCGAGATCGCCCGAATCGCTCACGACAACAAGTGCAACGACGTCATCGCGCTGGACATGCGCGGTATTAGTCCCGTGATGGACTTCACGGTCATCGCCACCGGCACGTCGGAGCGGCAGATTCGCAGCGTGGCGGACAATCTGATCGAGTACGGCAAGAAGATCGGCGAGCACCCATTCGGTTTTTGCGGTCGCGAGGCCGCCTCCTGGATCGTGGTGGATTACGTGGACGTCGTGTTTCACATTTTTGCCAAGGCGTACCGCGAGTACTACGATCTTGAACTGCTCTGGGGCGACGCACCTCGCGTCGACTGGGTCCGCTCCGCGTCGGCCTGACTGCCCCACCGCGAGCACGGTCTCCGGCAACGCCAATCCGCAGGAGCGTCGCATCCTTGAAACCCATTATCCACGAGCTCGGCGCACGCGTACGAGATGCCCTGGCCGCGATCGGGGTCGACGCCGATCCACTGCTCGCACGCTCCGGTGACCCGAAGTTCGGCGATTACCAGTCCAACGCCGCGATGGGACTTGCCAAGAAGCTCGGGCGCAAACCGCGCGATCTTGCCCAGGCGATCGTCGATGCGATCACGGTTGACGACCTGTGCGAACCACCCACCATCGCCGGGCCGGGGTTTATCAACTTCCGATTGAGCCCGTCGTTCCTGGCCGCGCGTCTCGCTGCGATTCCTCCCGCGCCAGAAGACGGAAGCGATCGCCTCGGGCTTGGTTCCGCGGAAAACCCCGACGTCGTCGTCGTCGACCTTTCCAGCCCCAACCTCGCCAAGGAAATGCACATCGGTCACCTTCGCAGCACGGTGATCGGAGACTGCGTGGCACGCGTGTTGGAGTTCCAGGGCCACACCGTCCATCGAGAAAACCACGTGGGCGACTGGGGCACGCAGTTCGGCATGCTCGTAGCCTATCTAAAACGCACCGAACCTGAGGTTGTGGAAAATCCCGATACGCTCGAGATCGGTGACCTCGAATCCTTTTACGTCGAGGCCAAAGCGCTCTTCGACGCAGACGAGGACTTCAAGACGGAGTCGCGGGAAACGGTCGTCGCCCTTCAGTCCGGTGATCCCGTGATTCGGCGAATCTGGAAGGCGTTTTGTGACGAGTCGCTACGGCACTGCCACGCGATCTACGACAGGCTCGGCGTTCGACTGATCGATCGGGGTGAGAGCTTCTACAACGATCTCATGGACGAGGTCATCATACGGCTGGAAAAGGCGAGGGACTCCGGCGACCATGACTACGTCCGCGACAGCGACGGTGCGTTGTGCATTTTTCCCGGCGGTTTTACAACGCGCGACGGCGATCCGTTGCCCCTGCTGGTTCGCAAGTCGGACGGCGGATTCAACTACGCGACGTCCGATCTCGCGACGATCTTGCATCGCGTCGAGCAGCTTAAGGCCACGCGCATCATTTATGTTGTGGGGATTACGCAAAAACAGCACTTCGACATGCTCTTTGCCGCCGCACGAAAGGTCGGCTGGGTCGACCAGGAGATGCCGCTCGAACACCTGGCCTTTGGAAATGTACTCGCGAGCGACGGACGACCGTTCAAGACGCGAGAAGGGGGCGTGGTCAAGCTGAAGGACGTTCTCGAGCAAGCCGTTGCTCGTGCGCGCGGCGTTATCGAAAAAGACAGCGATTTGAGTGCGGATCAAGCGGACAACGTCGCGGAGACCGTAGGCCTGGCAGCCGTCAAGTACTTTGATCTCTGTCATTCGCTCAAGAGCGACTACAAATTCAACCTCGACCATATGCTGGCGATGGAGGGCAACACCGCCCCTTACATGCTCTACGCGTACGCCCGCATCCGTTCGATCCAACGAAAAGCGAAGGTCGATCACGTGCAATTGACGGCAGACATGCAGATCACGATCGAACATCCGGCGGAGATCGAACTCGCCACGAAGCTGCTGCAATTCGCGGAGGTGATCGAAACGGTCGGGCGCGATCTGTACCCCAACGTGCTGACCGATTATCTGTTTGAACTGGCCAAGAGTTTCAGCCGGTTCTACGACAAGAAGATCGGCGTCCGCGTGATCGACGCTCCCGAGGACCTCCGCCTGTCACGCTTGCGAATATGCGACCTGACCGCACGCGTGCTGAAAACCGGCCTGCGACTGCTGGGAATCGAAACCATCGAAAGGATGTAGCCGTTCACCTTATGCTACGGTGATCGAGTCGTCGAGGTAGACGTCCTGGATGACGTTGAGAAGCTTGACGCCTTCGGACATCGGGCGCTGGAAGGCTTTGCGACCGGATATCAAGCCCATGCCCCCCGCTCGCTTGTTGATCACTGCGGTTCGGACCGCGTCGGCGAAATCATCCTGCCCGGCCGCACCACCCGAGTTGATCAGACCCGCCCGCCCCATGTAGCAACCCGCGACCTGATAGCGGGTGAGGTCGATCGGATGGTTCGTCGTGAGCGTCGAGTAGACGGCCTTGTGCGTTTTGCCGAAGTCGATGGCGGTGAATCCGCCGTTGGTTTCCGCCTGCTTCTGCTTGATGATGTCGGCTTGGATCGTAACGCCGAGATGATTCGCCTGACTGGTCAGATCAGCCGCGAGGTGGTAGTCCGTTCCGTCCTTCTTGAACGCGGAGTTCCGCAAGTAGCACCACAAGACGGTGACCATGCCTAGCTGATGGGCCAAGTGAAACGCCTCGCTCACTTCCTGAATCTGGCGGTTGGACTCCTGCGAACCGAAATAAATGGTCGCTCCGACGGCGGCCGCCCCCATGTCGGCGGCCTGTTCGACGCTTGCGAACATGATCTGGTCAAAGGTGCTGGGGTAGGTCAGAAGTTCGTTGTGGTTGAGTTTGACCAGGAAGGGAATCTTGTGGGCATACTTTCTGGCGCACGTCCCCAGAACTCCCAGTGTCGACGCCACAGCGTTACACCCGCCCTCGATCGCGAGTTTCACGATGTTCTCAGGGTCGAAGTAGATCGGATTCGGTGCGAAGGATGCGCCGGCGCTGTGCTCGATTCCCTGATCGACCGGAAGAAGCGACAGGTAACCGGTGCCGGCCAATCGCCCCGTGTTGTACATCGCCTGAAGATTTCGAAGAACCGGCACAGGGCGGTCCGTCCCACCGAACGCGCGGTCCACGAAGTCCGGACCGGGCAGGGTGAGCATCGATCGGTCGATGCCTGCACACTTGTGACCAAGAAGGGTTTGAGCGTCGTTGCCTAGCAGATCCGTGATTGCACTCATGGCTGGTCACATTCCCGAAAGGTCGAACGCGAAACGTCCACGCACGCTCATGGTACGCATACGAACGGTGTGGTCAACGCCACCGGTGGCGTCCGCAGCAACGGATTCGGGACGCGACCGTCGTGGACGTCAGAGGTTCGCCCGCGCGGCGCCGCGCTGTGACTTTCGAGGGCCATAAACGCTGCGGAGTCCCCGCGGCGGAACCCGAACGTCCATTGCCGTTGCCACGTCTGAGCGGACCGGATAGGGTTACACGGAGGTGTCGCGGGCATGGCGGACAGCACCGCCCCCCTCTGGGGGTCGTTTCGCCGGCGCCGCCGTTGACCGATAATACCGGAGCGTCCCGGCGATCGTTCAGGTGCGCAAAGCGGGCGGGACGGCTGGTTTCGCGGGCGTAAAGGAGCAGCTCGATGAGTGATGAGGAACTGGCTGGCGGTCGGGGCGAGGAGAGCGAGGCTTCCGTTGCCACGAAGGAGCTTTCCGACGACGAGCGGGCGATGGCCAGGCTCAAAGAGGCGATCGCCGTGGAGCGCGAGGATCTCGGGGCACTTCGTGTGAAGCTCACGGTGACGGTCCCGCGAGAAATCGTCGACGAGCGGATGGGGGAGCAATTCGCGGAGCTCAAACGAGAGTCGACCATCCCCGGTTTTAGAAAGGGGCACGCCCCGCTCAAGCTGGTCGAAAAGCGATTCGGACACGAGGTCGGCGACGAACTGAAGGGGAAACTCGTCGGCAACGGATATCTGGCCGCCATCGAAAAGCAGGACATTCAGGCGCTGGGCGATCCGCTCGTCTGGGTCAAGACGACTGAGGAGCGCGTCGGCGAGGACAAAAAGCTGCGGAGCGTTGAGGTCGACAAACTCGTTCCCTTCGACGAGGCCTTGGAACACCTGGAGCTCCCCAAAGAAGGACCGCTGGTTTTTTCGTGCGAGCTCGAGCTTAAGCCTGAGTTCGAGCTGCCGAAGCTTGACAAAATTCCGGTCGAAAAACCGGTCATCACGATCGGAGACGAGGAAGTCAACTCCGAGATCGATCGCATGCTGATGATGCGAGGTACGTACGAGCCGGTTGAGGACGGCGGCGTGCAGAGCGACGACATGCTATATACCGACATGAAGATGACGGTAGGCGGCGAGATCATCGCATCCAAAGAAAACTTCGACATCGCCGCCCGAGACATCAACGTCGAAGGCGTGCGGATGACCGGCCTGGGAAAAGCCGTGGCCGGGCGAAAGATCGGTGAGGTGGTCGACTTTGAAGCACCGGTTCCTGACGACCACGACAACAAGGATTTGCGGGGGAAAACGGCTACGTTTGCATTCAAGATCAACGAGATCAAACGGCTGACGCTTCCAAAATTGGACGACACCTTCCTCGCCGGCCTCGGATTCGACAGTAAAAAAGATCTCCGCGATACGGTCCGCAACGCCCTCGAATCGCGCCTGGAAGGGGCCGTCGCCACGAGGATGCGCGAACAAATCGGTGAGCACCTTGTGGACCACACCAAGATCGAAATCCCCGAGGGGTTATCCCAACGGCAAGCCGAACGCTCTGTGGCCCGACGGATGGTGGAGATGTACCAGATCGGGATGCCGCAGGCGGAGATTGAAAAGGCCGTCGACGCTATGCGGGCTCAGGCACACGATCGGGTCGTTCGTGATCTCAAGCTTTTCTTCATTCTCGAAAAGATCGCCGATGAGCGGAAGATCGAGGTGAGCGAGGAGCAGATCAACGGTGCGATCGCTCAGATCGCCCAACGATCCAACAAGCGGTTCGACCGCGTGCGCGACGAGCTCAGCAAGGGCAGCGGGTTATCGACGCTCTATCTTCAGATCCGCGACGAGAAGGTGCTCGAGGCCCTGATCGGCGATGCCGACGTAACTGAGGTCGAGCGTCCGAAAACCAAGCCGGCTCCATCCGCCGGAAAGAAGACGAGCGACGCCAAGACGACCCCAAAAAAGTCTCCGGCGGCGGCCAAGAAAGGGTCATCGGACCCAACCAAAAAAGGTGCAGCGACCACCAAGAAGGCGTCCAAAACCAAGGCCAAGAAGAAAACCAGATAGACCTCCCGGAGAGAAAAAACCGTTTCGGGAGTGTATTTTGGCCGACGATAGACCTGAGGGACGTCGGAATGCGTACGATCCGGTGCGTCCCATAAGCGAGGCGCCCCGCCGACCGCCCGGGTAGCATGTGCTGGATGGACGTCACCGGAGCGTAGGACGGACACACAACCGGGCGAGGGCTGACTCGCCCGCGCGAATGGGGAGTTAAGGGAGACCGTATGCACGACCACTTCGGCCCGCCGGGCACGACAAACCAATACCCCCCCTATCAGCGCACGCGCGAGATGTCCCTAACGGACATGCTGCTCGAGAACCGGATCATTTTTCTCGCCGGTCCGATCGTTGAGCGGACGGCGAGCGTCGTAATTCAACAGCTCTTGTACCTTCAATCGATCCGCCGCGACCAGGATGTGAACCTCTACATCAACTCGCCGGGCGGACTCGTGGACCAGACGTTGGCGATCTACGACACGATGCAGTTCATGGGTTCTGACGTCGCAACCTACTGCATCGGACAGGCTGCCAGCGGTGCGGCCATCATTTTGATGGCCGGCACAAAGGGCAAGCGGTACATCCTCCCTAACGCCAAGGTCATGATGCATCAGCCCTATGGTGGCATCAGTGGGCAGGCGGAAGACATCCGCATTCAGGCCGAGGAAGTGCTCCGCGACAAGCAGCGGCTTAACAACATCATCGCCGCGTGCACCGGAAAAGACGTGGACAAGATTCGGGAGGAAACCGAGCGTGATCGGTACCTAACCGCGGAGGAGGCGGTGGAGTATGGAATCGTCGACGAGGTTCTCATAAGCGACAAAGGCCATCTAAAGACGAACTCCTGACGGGCCGCGGTAGTAGACGGCCCGCATCCGACCTTGAGTCGTCAGACAGGCTGGGCACGCGAGGACGTGCAACCAAACACCACCGGAGAAAGTCGAACGCCATGGGAATGATCAACCAGCGCGTACCATTTGTAATCGAGAGCAGCGGCCGCGGCGACCGTGAGATGGACATCTTCTCGCGGCTCCTTAAGGATCGGATCGTTTTCCTGACGGGCAGCGTCGACGACGAAGTCGCCAACCTGATCGTCGCTGAGCTCTTGTTCCTCTCGAACGAGGATGCCGACGCGGACATCCACCTCTACATCAACAGCCCCGGGGGGTCGATCTCCGCCGGTTTGGCGATCTACGACACCATGCAATACCTCCGGTGCGACGTGGCGACCTACGACGTCGGTCTTTGCGCCAGCATGGGTGCGGTGATCTTCTGTGGCGGCACGAAGGGCAAGCGCTTTTTGCTTCCCAACTCGCGTACGCTGCTGCACCAACCGCTGATCGGCGGCGTCTTGCAGGGGTCCGCGACCGACCTGGCCATCGAAGCGGAGGAGATCATCCGCCTTCGACATACGCTGTACGAAATCATCTCGTCGCGTACGGGCAAGTCCCTGGAGCAGGTCGAGAAGGATTGCGACCGCAACAAGTGGCTCGACGCTCAGGAGACGCTGGCCTACGGTCTGGGCGACGAGATCCTCGAGCGAATGCCAGCCGCAAAGTAGCAACCACATTTCACTTGGGTTCGTCCCGCCGACGACAAGCTGCGTCGACGTGCGGGCGAAAAGCGGTTAAACCATTCACATGTTGATCGACCTGCCGGAAGCCCAGAGGCTGGTTTCCGCCAACGTCAAGCCGCTGGCAACGAACGTCTTGCCGCTCGCCGAGGCCCTGTTCCGCACGCTCGCAGAGCCCATTTGCGCCGACACCGACGATCCACCGTTTGACCGTTCCGTGATGGACGGTTTTGCCGTTCGAGCGGCCGACGTGGCCACGGTCCCGACGAAGCTTCGAATCGTCGGGCACGTTGCAGCGGGCAGTGAAACCGACAAGCGGCTTGGTCCCGGCGAGGCGATGCAGATCAATACGGGTGCTCCGATTCCCCGAGCGGCGGACGCCGTCGTTCGCGTTGAACACACCGAGACCGAAGGCACGGAAGTGAGCATCAACGAGAGGGTCGTGGCCGGCAAGTTCATCGCACGACGCGCGACCAACGTCGCTGCCGGTTCGACGGTGCTTCAGGCGGGATCCGTCCTGACACCGCTCAACGTCGGTGTCGCCGCGACGGCCGGTGCCTCACTTGTAAAAGTGTATCGTCGGCCCACCGTCGCTATACTGGCGACGGGTGATGAGCTGGTCGACGTCGATCGCAAGCCGACCGGCGCACAAATCCGCAACTCCAACGAATACCTACTGCGGGCGTTGATCCAAGCTGCGCACGTCGAGGCTGTTCCGCTCGGCGTCACTGGAGATGATCCGGTCGCATTGCGAAGGAGCATCCAAGAAGGTCTCGCTTGCGACATGCTCTGCATCACCGGCGGGATTTCGATGGGCGCGTTTGACTGTGTACCGGACGTGCTCACCGAATGTGGCGCGACGTTTCACTTTCGCAAATTGGCGATCAAACCGGGACGGCCGACGATATTCGCCGGCATGCCGGATGGAACGTTGATCTTCGCGCTCCCTGGTAACCCCGCCAGTGCCTTTGTCGCCTTTGAACTGTTGGTAAGACCGGCGCTGGCAGCGCTACAGGGTCGGCCCGGTGACATCCCCCTTTCGACCGCGGCAACCTTGCGAGGCGTCCTTCCCGCAACCACGAACCGCCAGACCTACATTCCGGCCCGCGCAACTCCCGGATCGAATGGCGACTTGGAGGCGTATCCATTACCCTGGCACGGGTCCGGCGACTCAGTCGGAATGGCGGGCGCAAACGCTCTGATCGTACGACCACCCGACTCGAACCCCGTTGAGGACGCTGGAGCGGTTTCGATCCTTCTTCTCGATCGCCTTTGAACGATTCGAGCCACGTAGAGATCGTCAGGCCAAGGATGGACGCCTTTTGAGCACACGGAAGGTTACTAGCGATCCCAACGCTAACGCATCGCACGCCCCTGCGCAGTCGTCCGCCGGGGAAGGTGGGTTCGTCATCCGTTCCCATCGCACCCTGGCCTTGCTCGCCCTGCTAACGATCGCCCTAAAAAGCCTGATTTTCGCGCCGATCGGGGTTTGGCCCCTGGCTTTTGTTTGTCTGGTCCCCTGGCTGATATTCGTATCCTGCTCACGCCTCGCACCGCGCGTCTATCTGTACAGCTATCTGATGGCGTTGGTGTTCTTCCTGATCAACATGCGTTGGTTGTACTACGCTACGGGCATCGGCTATGTCGCTCTGTCGATCTACCAGGCCGCGTACTTCCCGCTGCTTGCATGCACGATCCGCCACGCCGTTCGCCGCCGCGGCTGGCCTCTGGCCATTGTGTTTCCGCTGCTGTGGACCGGTAGTGAGATACTCCGCGCGGTGGTGATCTCCGGGTTCCCGTGGTTCTTCCTGTCGCACAGCCTTCACAGCGTCCTGTCGCTGATCCAGATTAGTGACGCCGTGGGCGCCTACGGTGTGAGTTTTCTGATTGCCGCCGTAAACGGCGCGATCGCAGATCTGATCTTCGCGCGGTTACGACCGTCCGGTGAGCCGACCACGGCCGCGCTGAAGTCGTCGTACGAGAAACGTGCCCGGCGCGGCGTCGTGTTCGCGTCTATCGCGTTGATCGCTACGTTCACATATGGCCAATACCAGTTGCGTCGGGACACGATGCAAGACGGACCGCGCGTCGCGATCGTTCAGGGCGACTTTCTGATGACCGTCACAAACGAGGAAGCCCCGGACAGTGAGAAGCGAACGATTTACTACTCGATGCTCGCCGAAGCCGCCAAGCAGGATCCCGACCTGTTCGTCCTGCCCGAGACGCCTTGGATCATGTACCTCAACCCTGAAATGCGCGACTTTGATTCGGTTTGGCGAGAAAGCTTCGCGGCGCTGCAGCGTCGTGCCTCGCAAAGCAATGCGTACTTAATCACCGGGTCGGGGTCACTGATTCAAACACCGCTCGACCTGTTGACCAAGCAGCGGCGTCACAACTCGGCCATGCTCTTTCATCCCGACGGCACAGAGCCGGATCGATACGACAAGGTCCACGTCGTGTATTTCGGTGAAACGGTTCCGTTCCGCTTCGGACGCCTGCGCTTTCTCTACTTCTGGTTCAACAGTTTGATGCCCTTCAGCGGGGCCGACGGCACCGACGAGTATTCGCTGTTCCCGGGCAGCGATTTCTCCCGCTTCGAGATAAAGGCTCCATCCTGCAACGGTCGAACATTTCGGTTGGGCATCCCCATCTGCTATGAGGACGTTATGCCTTACGTGGCGCGGAGATTCGTGGGCGCCGGCGGCGATCGCAAGATGGCGGACCTTCTGATTAACATCAGCAACGACGGATGGTTCGGACGCGGCGTGCAGCAGGCGCAGCACCTGGCGATCTGCGTGTTTCGAGCTGTAGAGAATCGCGTCGGGATCGCTCGGTCGGTCAACACGGGAATCAGCGCGCTGATCGACCCGAACGGGCTCGTCCACGACCGCGTTTGGGGCGATGAGGCTACGCCGTGGCCCAGAGCGTGCGGTTTCGCCGTCGGAACCGTAAAGACAGACTCCCGCTTTACCCTCTACACACGGTACGGCGACTGGTTCGCGTGGGCGTGCGCGTTGTTCTGGCTCGTCTTTTTTATAGACTATTGGATCGCGCGGGCAAAAAGCCATACGGGTGACGCATGACACGGGGCGAACAGATCAAAACGACGAAAACACTCGTCTTGGCAACGGTGCTGTTCCTAACGCCCCCGGGATGCACGACGGTGCGAGCTCCAGCCTCCACTGACCAAACGCAACAACTTCGACAAAGAGCAATGCGGTGCC
The DNA here is from genome assembly GCA_022561255.1 of Planctomycetota bacterium. Lineage (GTDB taxonomy): Bacteria > Planctomycetota > Phycisphaerae > UBA1845 > UBA1845 > JAJRUK01. The sequence continues at coordinate 10,105 of JADFRO010000075.1, forward strand.
TCAAGGCGGGGATTCGTTATCCCCACAACGCCGTCGTTCGAGCAGAAGCGGTCGAAGCGATGGAATCGGGCGACCGCAAGCAGACTCTGCCGTGGATTCGCACGGCCCTACTCGATGAGCACCCCGCGGTTCGCTTCGCGGCATGCATCGCAATCGGCAATGCGACAGATGGAGTGGCGGACGCTGCCATCGCCAAGCGTCTGAGCGACGAGCATGCCAGTGTCCGCGTCGCAGCACTGT
>JADFRO010000076.1 GCA_022561255.1 Planctomycetota bacterium
AGGCGCCCGGCGCGGCGAGGAGATCTTTCACCGGCCCTTCGAGCAGATGGGCGGTATGAGCTGCGCGACGTGCCACGTCCCATCGGCCAACTTCATCGATCACAAGCGGCACGACCTCGGTACGGTGCGCGGCTCGGAGGACCGATCACGAGACGGGGCGTTGGATACCCCGACGTTGCTCGGAATCAAGTACACGCCGCCCTACTTTCACGATGGCAGTCAGCCGACGCTGCGCGCGGTCTCGGCGTGGTTCAATGGCAACTACAATCTGAGATTGAGCGAGCAAGAACTGAGCGATCTGACCGCATACCTGGAGACCGTCGGCGACGGCGTAGATGCATATGAGGATACGCAATTCACACTCGAGGCCGAAATGGAAGAGTTCAGCTTCTTCATGTCGGCGTATGAATTCCTCGTTGAGAGAAACAAGCCCGAAGTGATGGCCATGACTTTCCAGACCATTGCGTTCGAGATTCGCGCACACAAGTGGGACTTGCAAGACTGGACACACATGCCGGTTCTGGAGCGGATGGCGGACCTGATGGACAAGGCGTACGAGGCGAATAAAAGGGGCGACATGGAGACCGTGGAGGGGAAGGTACGAGAATATCGGCGGCTGTACGCGGCCAACGTGGAGAATCTAAGATGAGGACTACTTTGTCACACCATGATGAATTTCAGATTGGATGGCGCTGCCTGTCGGTGCGTCTCCGGGTCGCAGCGTTGTCGTGTGTGCTCGTTGTCTGCCCTAGCGTGTCATCGCAGTCACATGGTTCGGAATATCCCGTAGTCCGTCCGAACAAGCCACCGGCTATTCCGTTGGACTCAAAGGCGGAGCCGCTAAAGATCGCGTTTGTCTCGTACGCGAACCCACAGCAGGTTATTGAGGACATCAAACCGGTGGTGGCCTACTTGGAGCGCTACGTCGGTGTGCCGGTGAAGGGGTTCGTCACGCTGGATTATGGATCCAGCGTTGAGGCAATGAGAAACAGACACGCAGACATGGCGTTTGTGGACCCTTTGGCGTTCATGATGGCACACGAGCAAATTGGTGTGAGGCCGTTGCTCCTGGAAGTCTATAACGAGGGCCGGCCGAGTTATCACTCAAACATTTGGGTTCGGCGTGATTCTGGCATGGCCAAACTAGAGGATTTGGCCGGCAAGACGATAGCCTTCGCCGACCCCGTGGATATGTCCGGGTATCTGCTTCCCCGCGATATCTTCGAGCGGAAATCATTAATCAAGGGCGTTGAGAAACCCGACGGAGGATTCTTCTCTCGGGTGTATTTTGCCGGCGGTGACGAGCAGGCTATGCGGGCCGTATTTAACAAGTTCGTTGATGCAGCCGGCATCAGTCAATATGCCTACCTGCTGCTACGCCCCGAGGAGCGCGATCAAGTCATCTCCATCGCCCGATCGATCGAGAGTCCTTCGCATTTGGTCATGGCTCGCCGGGGCCTTTCCGAGGTACTGAGGGGTCGCATCCGGCAAGCCCTGGCAGCGCTGGACATCTCCAACGAACAGGACAAGCGAATCCTCGATAAGCTCTACGGCGTGCGCGGGTTCGTCGAGGCCAAGCTTACCGACTTCGCGCCCATCGCACCGATCGCGGCGCGATACGGTTTTATCAAACATCCCGGGAAGTTCATCACCGGTTCGGGAAGCGAGTAATGGCCGAGCGCAACGCCCCCGTCATTTTGGTTGAACACCTTCGCGTCAACTATGGTCGGCGCGTGGCACTATGCATCGACCAGTTGCGATTTGATCGTGGTGAGTGCGTCGGTATCATCGGGCCCTCCGGCGCGGGCAAAACCACTCTGCTTCGGGCGATCAAAGGGTATGTCCGCCCGACTCGCGGAAAGATCGAAGTGCTCGGTCTGAACTGGTCCATGTGCGATCGGTCGGCACGACGGCGTGTCCAGCGACGAATCGGTCTGATCTTTCAGCAGTTCCACCTCGTGCCCCGCATGACCGTGCTCCAAAACGTATTGTGTGGACGCTTGGGGTCCACCCATCGCCTGAAGTCGCTTTTCGGGCGGTTTAGCGCGGAGGACAAGCAAATCGCCTGGCGGGCGATCTGTGAGGTGGGGCTCCAAGAGCAGGTTCACCAGCGGGCGGACACGCTCTCCGGGGGGCAGCAGCAACGCGTCGCCATCGCCCGCGTGGTGGCTCAGCAACCGGAGGTGATTCTCGCCGACGAACCGGTCAGCAATCTCGACCCCGTTCTGGGAGCAGAGGTTCTCACGTTATTAGTCGAGGTAACCAAGCACCATGACGCCACTCTGATTCTCAACCTTCATCAGCCCGCCCTCGCCAAGCGATTCGTAAATCGTGTGGTCGGGCTTCGCGACGGGAGGATTGTTTTCGACGACTTGCCGTCACGATTGACGGACGACCAACTTCAGGAGGTGTATCTTGGCTACGAGCCCACCCCGCTCTATCGCGACGATTCCACGGCAGGCAGGTCGATGGCAATGGTGGGCGCTTAGACTTGGCTGCATTCCGATCGGTTCGGTCGCGCTTTGGTGGTCATGGCGGGGGACTGAGTTTTCCCTCGGCGGTCTGGTGTCAGGGGCACCCGCCATCGTGGATTTCGTCACCGACATGATGCCGCCGGACACGACCGGCGAGATACTCGCCATCGGTTGGGAAACAGCGCTGCTCACGCTGCAGATTGCGCTGTTGGGCACGGCGATCGGCGGACTCTTCGCCGTGATGCTGGGCCTGTTAGCGGCCAACAACCTCACGCCGGAGTGGGTTCATCACCCATTGAAGGTGCTGCTGGCCATTATGCGGTCGATCCCGGTGCTAATCCTGGCACTGGTGCTCGTGCGTGCGGTGGGACTGGGGCCATTTCCAGGCGTGCTAGCCATCGCAATCCATTCGGTCGGAAACCTTGGCAAGCTGTTCGCCGACGAGTGTGAGACGGCCTTCGAAGGCGTGTGGGAAGCCATGGACAGCGCCGGGGCGAACTGGTGGCAGAAGGTTCGTTTCGCTGTTTGGCCTCAGGTGGCGCCACAAATCGTCTCCTTAACGCTCTACCGCTTGGAGATGAACATACGCGAATCGGCCGTCTTGGGCCTCGTGGGATGTGGCGGGATCGGCTTTTACATCACGCTATATCAGCGTTCGTTCAACTACACGTGTATGTGCACCATGGTACTGGTTATGCTGGTGATCGTACTGGCCGTCGATCAGCTCAGCGTGCAAATCCGCAAGCGCCTCACCTGATATGAAAAAGGTAACTCTTCAGCCACGTACAATGAATCAGGCGGGCAGCGGCGGGAGTTGGCCGGTGGTCAGGTAGGGATTGAGGGCGTCAGCGATGGTCTTGGTGAGGTCGAGGCCGCGGAGTTTCAGCGTTCGGTACACGCTCATCAGCACCGCTCGCGTCGCGGCGCGTTCAAGGGAGAGATCGATGAAGGTCTTGAGTTGGTCGGGACGATGTCTGGTCGGTGCAATGGCGCTGGCGACTTGCGTGAGCGCGGCGGAGGCTACCGCGCCGGCTGCGGACAAGCTGCGCGTCGTCTGTACGACCACGATGATCACCGATCTCGTCAAGACGATCGCGGGCGACGCGGCTGACGTACGCGGGATCATGCGACCGGGGGAAGATCCGCACGTTTACGACGTTCGTCCACGGGACGTCCAACTGGTGGCTGACGCTCAGTTGGTGGTGATGAACGGACTTCACCTCGAAGCGACGCTCGGTGCCGTCATCAAGCACAACACTCCAGACGCCACCGTGGTGAAGTTGGCCGAGACGCCCGAGATCACGCCGCTTGCCAGTGAGCAGACGAAAGGGGCACCCGATCCGCATTGTTGGTTTAATGTGCAATACTTTCGGATTTACGCCCAGCGTGCGCGCGATGCGCTGATCGCCGCTGACGCAGCCAACGGTGACGCCTACCGGGATCGAGCGGCAATTTACATCAAGCAGCTCGACGAGCTCGACGCTTGGGTGCGCAGCGAGATCGCATCCGTTCCGGTCGAGCGCCGCGTGATGGTGACCAGCCACGACGCTTTTCAGTATTTTGGTAAAGCCTACCAGATCGACGTTTACGCCGTGATCGGCATCAGCACGGAGCAGCAGGCTAAGCCACGCGATCTCGTTCGACTTGAGGCCATTGTTCGCGAGCGCGGTGTCAAAGCCCTGTTCGTTGAGACTTCGGTGAGCAACACGCTGAACAGTCTGGTGAAAAAGGTCGCCGCACGCAGCGGCGCTTCCATCGGCGGAACGCTCTACAGCGATTCGCTCGGCGCACCGGGCACGGAGGCGGGGACTTATCTGGGAATGGTTCGACACAACACGCGAACGATCGTCAAGGCGCTTCGATGAGCCAGGAAGTTCTTAATCCATCCGCCGAGCTTGCGACCGAGGCTACGACCAAAGCGGAGCCTGCGAGCGCTTCGGTTACGAAGAGCGCCGCACCGCCGTTTGCGATCTCGGTACGCGGGCTCTCGGTTTCGTATGGCCAGCTTCCCGTTCTGCGATCGGTGTCGTTCGACATTGCCCGTGGCCAACTCGTCGGCGTCGTCGGTCCCAACGGTGCGGGCAAGAGTACACTTCTTAAGGCGATGCTGGGCCTGCTCACGCCGGACCGGGGCGTCGTGTGTGTGCTTGGCGAGCCCGTCGGACAGTGTCGCAATCGGATCGCGTACGTTCCGCAGACCGAGGGTGTTGACTGGGATTTTCCGATCACCGTGCGTGACGTCGTTGTCATGGGACGCTACGGGCGTCTGGGTTGGTTCGGTCGACCGAATCGTGAAGATCGTCAGGCAGCCATCGAGGCGCTCGAATTGGTTGCGATGTCCGCGTTCAAAGATCGTCACATCCGTCAGCTTTCCGGCGGCCAACAGAAACGCGTGTTCCTCGCGCGGGCGCTGTGTCAGCGGGCGGAGGTTTTGCTGCTCGATGAGCCGTTCGCCGGTGTGGACGCGGCGACGGAGCAGGCTATCTTCAAGCTGATCGAGCGCCTGGTGCAAGAAGGCAAGACGCTGGTCGTGGTGAATCACGATCTCTCGGTTCTGAACAGATTCGATCAGGTTCTTTTGTTGAATCAGCGTGTGGTCGCGTTTGGGGCCACGGAGCGTGTCGTGACGGATGAGAACCTTCGTCGCACCTACGGCGGTCGACTGACGCTGCTGGACCGGGCTGACGCCGCACTGCGTGAGAATCGAGGTCGATCGTGATCGACGTTCTCGCACAACTCGATTTCGATTGGTCGCAATGGTCCGTGCCGTTCTCTTCGCGGTGGTGGCAAGAGACGACGTGTAGCGTGCTGGTGGGTATTGCGTGCGGTGTTCTGGGCTGTTTCGTTGTCCTGCGGCGTATGGCGCTTATCGGCGATGCGTTGTCCCATGCCGTGCTACCAGGCGTGGTCATCGCGTTCATGCTGACCGGTAACGCGGGAATAGGCCACCTCTTCTTGGGCGCGCTCCTGGCCGGCCTCATTACCGCTGCGCTCATCAAACTGGTCAGTCAATACAGTCGTACGAAGGAGGACTCGGCGATCGGCATCGTTTTCACTGCTTTCTTTGCGCTCGGAATTATCTTAATCAGCGCGCTGCCGCGCGGGACGCACTTCGACCTGAAATGTTTTCTCTTCGGTGATCCCCTAGCGGTCGGCCCCGACGATCTGCTGATGATGGAGATCGTCGCGCCGCTTGTGATTGTGACCATCTTTGTACTGTACCATCGGTTGAAGATCACGACTTTCGATCCCGTAGTGGCGGCTGCGATGGGGATTTCGGTGAGCGCGATGCATTATCTGATCATGGGCATGTTGTCGGCGACCGTCGTGGCGGGTCTGAAAACGACCGGTGTGATCCTGGTCGTTGCGATGGTGATCACGCCGGCATCGGCGGCGTACCAGTTGTCGAACCGACTCTCCTCGATGTTAATTCTCTCGGGCGTATTCGGGGCGCTGGCTGCTGCTGCCGGAATGTCTCTAGCATTCGTGACAAACTCGCCCACGGGGCCCGCGATGGTTCTCGCTGCGACGATGATCTTCGCGATGGCGATGGTCCTGAGTCCCAGAGACGGCGTGTTGTTCAAGATTCTTCATCGTCGACGCGTTCGCCTTCACATCGATGGCGAGGACTGCCTCAAAGCTGTCTACAGACTTCTTGAGGCGGGCGAAGCCGCGCTTCGCGGCGAGCTCGCGTCCCGTACGGGGCTTTCGTATTCGAGGGTGGCTGTAAGCCTACGCGCGCTTCGATCGCAGCGTTTGATCGAAACGGACGGTGAGGTCGTCCGACTGACGTCGCCCGGACACCTTCGCGCTACGAACCTGGTGCGTGCACACAGGCTTTGGGAGTCGTACCTGGCGGAGGAAGCCCGTGCCGACGTCGGGAGCATTCACGACGAAGCCGAGTATCTTGAGCATGCCCATGAACTCGCCGATGAGGTCGACGAGACACTCGGTTTCCCCGAGCGGGATCCGCACGGTGTTGTGATACCCACGATCGAGCGATCGGGCGGTCCGTGAGCCGTTTGGCGCAGTTGAGGATCGGCGCGACGCCGGATCGTCTTACCATTTCTTAGGCCGCATCCATTCCTTTCGTCAACCAGCCGCTTTTGATGAGTGCGGGAATCGGTTAGTCTTTAAGCGGGTTGTATCGGGCTACATTCTCGAACGGGTTGGCGGACCCAAACTGTGCCGATGCGATGTTCGCAATGTGCGCGCTGCGGTGGGGGCGCGTTCAAAGGATAGATTGATGAAGGCCTTGAGTTGGTCGGGACGATGTCTGATCGGTGCAATGGCGCTGGCGACTTGCGCGAGCGCGGGCTGTGCAACCACGCTTTCGAGGAGTGACGCTCGTCGTGCGCAGATGCGCGCGCTGCGGGCGTATACCAAGAGTCATTACGCCAAGCGCGAGTACCAGATACCGATGCGCGACGGCGTCAAGCTGTTCACCGCCGTCTACACGCCGAAGGACACCTCAAAGAAGTACCCGGTGATCCTTCATCGCAGGCCCTATGCGATTGGCCCTTACGGAGAAGATAAGTACAGAACGCCCCTGGGACCAAGCCCGGAGTTCACCAAGGACGGGTTTATCTTCGTGTACCAGGACGTTCGCGGGAAATACATGTCCGAAGGAACGTTCGTCAACATGAGGCCACACATCGACAACAAGCAGAGCACCTCGCAGATCGACGAAAGCTCGGACACCTACGACACGATCGACTGGGTGCTCAAGAACATTCCCAACCACAACGGACGCGTGGGCCTGTGGGGGATCTCGTATCCCGGTTACTACTCCTCAGCCGGCATGATCGATGCGCATCCCGCGCTCAAGGCTGTTTCACCGCAGGCACCGGTCGCGGATTGGTTTTTCGACGACTTTCATCATCACGGCGCTTTCTTCTTGCCACACTCGTTCAATTTCATGGCCTCTTTCGATCAGCCCCGTCCGGAGCCGACCACCGAACACAGCGAGCGGTTTGAGCACGAGACGCCCGACGCCTACCAGTTTTTCCTCGACCTGGGTCCGATCAAGAACGCGAACGAGCGATACTTCCACGACGAGCTTACGTTTTGGAACAAGATGATGGAGCACCCCAACTACGATGAGTTCTGGCAAGCACAAAACATCCTGCCGCATCTAAACAACGTCGCTCCGGCTGTGATGACCGTCGGAGGTTGGTTCGATGCGGAGGATTTGTACGGTGCGTTGATGACCTACGCCGAGATCGAGCGGCGTAATCCAGACGTGAGCAACATCATCGTCATGGGTCCGTGGGCGCACGGCCAATGGTCACGCGGAGACGGTGAATCGCTGGGCAACATTCACTTCGGCGCCAAGACATCGGTCTTCTACCGTGAGGAGATCGAATTTCCGTTCTTCCAGCACCACCTGAAGGACGGCCCCGATCCGAATCTTCCTGAGGCGTACGTGTTTGAGACGGGCGTCAACCGGTGGCGCACGTTCGATCATTGGCCGCCACGGGAGACCGAAACTCAGAGCCTGTATTTCCAGCCGGACGGGGGCCTGGCGTTTGCCTTGCCGCCGGACACTGAGAACGGGTTCGATGAGTACGTCAGCGATCCAGCGAAGCCCGTTCCGTTTACGGAGGCGGTTTCGACCGGAATGACCCGCGCTTACATGACCGACGATCAGCGTTTCGCATCCCGTCGCACGGACGTGCTGACCTATCAGACCGACGTTCTTGACGACGGGGTAACGTTGGCGGGGCCGATCACGGCGGATCTTTGGGTGTCCACCTCGGGCACCGCCTCCGACTGGATTGTCAAAGTCATCGACGTTTTTCCGCCTGATACCGAGGACCACGAGGACGTGCCGCGCGGCATGCACATGGGGGGCTACCAGATGATGGTCCGCAGCGAGGTGATTCGCGGGCGGTTCCGCAATAGTTATGAGCATCCCGAGCCGTTCGTCGCGAACGAGCCCACCAACGTTCGTCTCACGCTGCAGGACGTGCTGCACACGTTTCAGCCGGGACACCGCATCATGGTGCAGATTCAGAGCACCTGGTTCCCGCTTGTCGATCGAAATCCGCACGACTACGTGGACAATGTTTTCTTCGCGGACGAGGAGGATTTCGTTAAGGCGACGCAGCGTGTGTATCGAACCGGCGCGCACGCAACGCGACTTGAGGTTGGCGTGCTACCGCCGTGCGATGATGAGGTGTCGGAAGGCGCGACGGACTAACGCCGCTTCCGTGAAGGTCGCTCGCCTTTTTTCTCCGCTTGATTCTGGGTCAAGACAGCGATTTGATTCATGTCCTCAGCACGTCTCGAATCATCGTGGACAGCTCGCAATCGAACGATTCGAGCGTTGGATTCGCACCGTTCATTCATCACCTGTTCCTACGCTCCGGTCCGCACTGCCTGAGATCGACGGCGGAAGCAAACCGTTTTCCAACAGAAACGTATAAACATGTTCGGCTGCGATGGCATGACCCGTCGGTGTCGCATGCGCGTTGTCGAAGAAGAGATCGTTCACCGTGCCGCCGAGATTCCGAAGATGGGCGCGAAAGACGGGGAGCAGGTCGAGAAGGGGTACGCCGTGGGAGCGTGCGAAGTCAGCCAGGCGCGCCTGCGGAGCGGGATGCTTGATCGCATCGGCCTGGAGTTGAATCGCGTACGGAAAGCACACGATGACAAACGGTCGGTTGTTGGCTCGGGCGATCGAGATCATCTCGCTCAAGTTGTCGAAAGTGATTCGCCATGCTTCCCTGAACTCGGGGGCGTCGGGATGGTCGATCAGGCGGGCAACGGAATAGCGCTTCATCGTATGACGCAGCCGCCGCTCCAGATCGCGTTGCCGTTTGATCTGAACGTCGCGGATCGCTCGGTAGATTCCCGACCAGAACAGCGTGCGAATCCCTTCGCCCTGCGCTCCCGCCGAGTATCCGCCGAACCGCGCGAGCTGAAATTTTTCGACGTAATCGTTCAGGCAGAAAACCTGAACCACGGCGTCCGGATCGTAACGCATCCCGGTAGTGGCGAGCAGGTCCACCTCCTGCCACGGAGAGTAGGACGTTACGGAGCAGTTCACGCTGGTGACGTTCATCGCACTGCCGCGGGCGTTGGCTAGTGCGGACAGTCGCTGAACGAAGCATTCTTCCTCGCGTACGCCATAGCCCGCAGCCACCGAATCACCCAAGAAGAGAACGCGGTATTCATCGTCGGCCTTCTCGTAGGAGATCTGGGGGCCGGGTAGGCCGTGCGAATTCACCCGCATCGTCTGACCCTCGATCGTACCGGACCAACCGGGGCGAAACGTCCAGTCGCGTGTGGGATGGGGTATAAAACAAGGGTATACAAACGGCGGCGCGTAGGCGATCGTGAGTATTCGATCGACGGACGCGAGCAGGAGCAGGGGCATGGCTGCCAGAACGATTCGGGGAAGGAGGGGGTGTACCGCAGGGCGCCGCCGCGCCCACATCAGCAGCGCCAGGCAGGGAAGCAGAACGGCGCCGTGTACCGCTACGGCAACGCGCATGGCTGCGGGCGCGTGGGCGTCGAGAATAAAACCCCACCTGTGCGCTTCCACCCTTACGATCAGCGCCAAGATGGTGAGCAGTGAGTAACCGGCGACGATCGACAGACACACCGTCAGGCGGCGCGCAGCCGTGGACCGTTCCTCACCGTCATCGCCGGTTGCCAGTGTCCCGTCGTTTGTATCCAGCCCCTTGTCTCCGGTCGGTCGTCCATGGCTTCCAGTTGACCCGACTGCGAACTTTGCACCACTGGTTACGCTAGTCGAACCGCATCCGCCGTGCCAGTAACGTAGGGCGGGCTATTGCCCGCCGTAAGCGTCCGGAAGGATTGCGGCCGAAAGGAA
>JADFRO010000077.1 GCA_022561255.1 Planctomycetota bacterium
CTACAATAGTTGGACTCAGCAGAATCCCAATGAAGTCGTTGGGAGATTGGGCGAACCAGGATTGCATACTGCGGGAATCTCTCCGGAGACACGAGCAAAAGTGATCGAAGAAAGGAAAAAAGGGACAACCATTGTCACACCCACTCCGGCTGTCCATGTCTTCGCACTTCGCCTATGCCTCCGCGATGATGCAGGCGGTATGCTCGAAGAGGCAGAAACTAACGGCTACCAGCGCGATCCCGACGTTCTCGACACCTGGTTCAGTTCCGCCTTGTGGCCATTCAGCACACTCGGCTGGCCGGAGGAAACGAAAGACCTTGAGCAATACTACCCCGGTTCCGTCTTGGTCACCTCGCGCGACATCATCACCAATTGGGTCGCGCGCATGGTGATGTTCGGACTGTATGCGCGAGGCCGCGTTCCCTTCGATCACGTCTACATCCACCCGAAAATTCTCGACGGGCGCGGTGAGACGATGAGTAAGTCGAAGGGCAACGGCGTCGATCCCGTCGACGTCATCCACACGCACGGTGCGGACGCCCTTCGCTACGCCATGGCTGACATGACGACCGAGACGCAGGACATCCGCATGCCGATCGAATACATCTGCCCGCACTGTAAGCGGCTGACCGATCAAGCGGTAGCGCTCAAAAACGAAGAGCAGGCTCGTAAGTCACGCGGGCAGAAGCTCGACCGTAGGCTTCAACCTTCCGACTGCATTCGGATCAAATGCGTCAACAAAGAATGCGGCAAGGAATTCGCCACCCAATGGGCCGACCAGGCGCTTAAGAATGCACTCAGCGTCGCGCGCGAGACCTCGGACAAGTTCGACCTCGGTCGCAACTTCTGCAACAAGCTCTGGAACGCCGCGCGCTTCGCGTTTCTGAATCTGGAGGGGACGACGTGTCAACCGCTCGACATCGCGGCGCTTCCGCCGGAGGACCGCTGGATTCTCTCGCGACTTTCACAAACCGTCCGAGCGTACCACGAGTGCATCCGCAATTACCGCTTTTCCGCCTCGGTCAAGGAATTGCGAGAGTTCTTCTGGGATTCACTCTGCGATTGGTATATCGAACTAACCAAGCCCCGGCTGGCCGGCGCTACCGAAGACCAAAAGGTGCCCCGGTCGAAAGCCGACGCCGCACGCGACCCGGCTCAGCAGATCCTCGCGTTTTGCATGGACCAGACCCTAAGACTCTGGCATCCGACGCTTCCGTTCATCACGGAGCGCCTGTGGCAACAACTCAACAAGATCGCGCCGCGTCGCGGTCTGCCCGACGCCGTCGATCTGCGAACCAATACGCTGCTCATCTCCGCTGACTTTCCGCCGGTTGAAGGCTACGCTTGCCTGGACGATGAGGCCGGCCTCCAAACGTTTGCGGGCTTGCAACACGCGACGCGCGGCGTCCGCGAGCTTCGCAGTAGCTGCGACGTTTCGCCCAAGGACCGCGTCACCGCAACCGTTGTCGTCCCCCAGGACAACGTGGAATCGTTCCAGCGTCTTTCCCACATCGTCCAACATATGGCGGGGATCGGAACCTTACACGTTGTATCTGCAGCCAAGCGCCCGACCAACGCCGCGAGCATCACGATCCAGGGATTGCGAATCTACATGCACGACGTCAGCGACGACGAGGCTGAGCGCGCCCGCGCTACCAAGACGCTCGAATCGCTCGAAAAACAGATCGCCGCAAAAAAGTCGAAGCTCGGGAACGAAAAGTTCGTCAACAACGCCAAGGCCGAGGTCGTGGCCGCGGAAGGGAAGCGCCTGGCTGAACTTCTCAAGCAGCAAGTGTCAATCCAAGAGCATCTAACGGAGTTGGGGTAGGCGGGTCAACCTCAGCGACCAAACGCCCGGCCGCAGCCGCGCAGCGAGAGTATATTGCTTACGTCGCGCCCCGACCATTCGTCTCGAAGTCTGCGATTTTCTTCAAGCGACGTTCGTGGCGACCGCCCTCGTAATCCGTCCGTAGCCACACGTCCACGACGCGACGCATCAGCTCTTGACCTACCAAGTCGGCTGGCAGACACAGTACGTTGGCGTTGTTGTGTCGACGAGACAGCTCGGCGGTGAGCTCGTCGTGACAAAGCGCCGCACGAATGCCGTTGACTTTGTTGGCGGCCATTGACATTCCAATTCCAGTACCGCACAAGAGAATGCCGCACTCGGTTTCCCCGCTGGAAACGGATCGTGCACCAGCCAGCGCGGTGTCGGGATAGTCGCAACTCGTCGTCCCCTCGCATCCGAAATCAACAACGCTATGTCCCAACTGGGTGAGAAAGGACTTGATCTGCTCCTTGGCGGAAAATCCGCGATGATCGCTACCGATTGCCACGTTCATAGGCTCAACTCCAAAAGCCTGACTCCGAGTGCCTCTTCGATCCTTTGGGCACACCGCTCGTATTCCTCTTCACTTCCGCCGATCGGATCGGCCACGTCGCCGTCATCGAGCAACAACGATACACGCCCGGCTGCGGACGGCGCAAGAGCTTGGATCGCGGTGCTGTGCGATCGTGTCATGGCGAAAATATAATCCGATTGCTGAACCATCTCAGCCGACAATCCCGTCGACACGTGGCGCGACAAGTCGAGTCCCTGTCGAGCCATAACCGCGACGGCCTCAGGCGACGCCGCTCCGCGACCGCCCATCGTCCCGGCTGACTCTACAATGATGCCGCGACCGGAGAGCTCCTCAACCCCGCAGCCGATCTTTTGGGCGATCAACTTCTCGGCGAGGACCGCAGCCATCGGACTGCGACACGTGTTGCCGGTGCATACAAACAGCAACCTCGAAACGGCGAGTCGCTCAATAACGCCAGCGTCGTACACCCCCTCACGCAAAAGCTCGTACGATTCACCGGTGACGCGAACGATCGTTGAGGGTTTGGCATACTTGGTCGGCCCCGCGTCGATCAGCAAATCGAACTTGCCGTCCAACTCTCGCACAACGTCGTCCGCTGTACGCGGCGGCGGCTGACCGGCGCGATTCGCACTGGCGGCTACAACCGGCGCACCGACACGCGATAGAATTTCGTGTGCGACGCGGTCTTCCGGACAGCGAAGTCCTACGCTGTTGTTGTAATACATCGCCCGAGCAGCCGAGCCGTTGCGACCCGCCATGATCGCAGCGCTCGAAGGATCGGCGACGGGTAGAACCAACGTCAACGGACCGGGCCAACCCTTGCGAACGAATCGCCCCGCCATTCCCGTCAATTCGGGACCGAAGTCCGCCAGGTCTTCCGGCGACGGAATGTGGACCGTAAAACCCTTTTCGCCATCGCGCGACTTGATCTCTCGAAGCCGGGCTACCGCGGCTGAATCGTCCGCGCGAGCACCGACACCGTAAACCGTCTCCGTAGGGAAAGCGACGAGTCCGCCGCTTCGCAGAACCTCACCGGCACGATCCATCGCCTCGCAAGGCGGTTGATCGGCGTCGACTCGGATGATTTGCGTGGCCATGGCGCGTTCCCTGCGGTATCGAGCGTACCTGGCGGGTCAAAACTGTCAAGTTTCGCGCCGCATCCGCCCGCCACACGGCTTACCCAACACCGACGCGTGTGGCGGTCTCGACGGTATGCCGAAACCACCAGACTTGTTGGGTACGCCCGAACCTAACGCGCCGGCGCCGCCGGTCTGCACGCCAGCACGCCGAGGATGACCGCGACAAGCGGTTCGATCGGTGCGCGGTAGCGAATTTGCATGTGCGTCAGGTGGTAAATAAGCGAACACAAGACGACGATGGCCAGCAAACATACGACGTCGGATCCCAGCGGACGCCGCAAGAGCATGAGCCCCGCGGCGACCAAGAGTTCCAGGGACAGGAAGATCATTACAAACACTCGCTGCGTCGACCTTGGAATACCCCCGTCGCCGGGCCGCGCGTGACTGAACGCGCTTCCCGTCCAATAGTCGGCAGCGCGAATCGCCCTTAGCCAAAGGAAGCGTAGCGGATCCTTGGCGATCGCATCCTTCGCCCTTTCGCCGCACTCCGCAATAAACGCCGTCTCGCCAATCTCGGTAATATGTTTCTGCACTTCGTCATTGTTCAAGGGGAACTGATTGGGATACACGGCCGCCCCGTCCGTATCCGCCTCCGGACAGACACCGAGCCACAATTCAAGCATGAAACCGCTGCGGATGTACAAAAGCTGCGAGGAATGGCCGTAGTTGCGAACCGTCCAGGGCGTAATCGCCATCGCCCAACCGAGGACCGCAGCCGCCACCCCCACCGTCAAGCGCCGGTAAGTCCACGATTTGAGCCGGATCATCGGCCACAACACGATCACCGGATAGGCAATCGAAAGTGCGGGGTTTAGCATCGCCAGCGCCCCCAGCCACAGACCGAAGAAGAAAAATACGCGCCATCCGACCGGCCGCTCTGAAAGATACAAGACGAACCACACCGTCACTCCCACCGCCAGCGTCAGCAGACTCGTATCCCAGATCACATCGGTATATCCGTACAACAATGGATTTGCCGCAGCAATCAGCGCAGCGACCCAACCCGCACGCTCCCCACCGAGGCGACGCGCGATCAGGAACACCATAAGTACCGCAAGCGTCGTCGCGAGCGCGTTGTTCGCTTGCAGGACAAGTGTTGCGGCCGTCGTTTCGATCCCGAAGACCTTGTAGACGATCGCGACCAGCGCTACGTATGCAGGCGGCATTAAAGACGACGGGGCAAGGTTCTGCTCGTCGAGGATCATCGGGCTGACGAGTGTGCCGTGAGCGAGCAGTCGTGAGGCGGACGTGACGTATTCGCGGTAGTGATCCGGCGGCGACTCGCCGAGTGTTCCGCGATACGCACAGAACGCGATGCGCACGGCGAACGCGGCCGTAAGCAACGCGATCAGAGCAACGTGTCTTCGATTCAACTGCACGCGGGCGACATCCTATCTGGTCACACCGCGCACGCTCAAGCGCGATCGGTCAACAGACGAACGATGCGCCAGAATCAATCGCCGTTTACTCCGCCGCCCTGACGCTTCCTGTTGCGCAGCGCCTGGAGCACAATCCAAATCAGGACCACGGCCCCCAAACCGACCAGAGGAATGAGCTTGTCACCCGACGATTCCGGGTGGGGCAGTTCCACACCGAGAATCGATGCCTTACGCCCGTCGGCGAACTGAATGCCGACGGCGCCCGCACGGCGCTGCGCCCCTTTCGCACTGATCTGCATCTCAAACGCAGCCGAGTGCCCGCGAACGATACCCCCCTGGCCAACGCCGGCGCGGGCGGTACAAACCCCGCGCTCAACTTTGACGCCCACGCCGACCAAACCCGTGCACTCGCGCGTCCAACCATCCGGGACGGAGAACAGACTGGCCCGAAAATGCGGAAACTCGACGGTGACAATCGGCGACGGATCGTCGTTGGTGACAACCCAACGATACTGCTGCCCGCTGGCATCGCTCCCGCCCGTGATGGTCACGGCGACCGGGGGATCGGCGGCAACGCCTAACGCGGGCACGAGCCAAGCGGTCGCCGCCATCCTGACCGCACAGCAACTCCGTAACAAACGACCTACGATCAATGGCGTTTCATCGTCGTTGGATCGCGCAGTGGAAGCCTGGTAACTTTCCCGAACGAGTCGAAGCCCAGATCGGGAGCCTTGTCATGTCCGCCCTTGGCGATAACTTCAGTGTCACCGACAGCCAAGATGACCAGCTTGTCGGGATGAAGGTACTTTTTGGACACACGAAGCACGTCCTGGGGCGTCACACGTTTCAGATTGTCGGTGTACGTTTGCCAGTAGCTCGAATCGCGGCCCGTGTACATATCGGAAACGTACGTACGCAGAAGGGCCATCTTGGTTTCAAAACGCTGCGGAAAGCTCTCAACGTAGTACGCAACGGTGTCGTCGACATCGGCCTGGGATACCATTTCGTTGCGAAGGCGCGCGATTTCATCCAGCACGATCCGCGTCGCATACGCACAGGAACCGCTCTTGCTCTGGAACCAGCAGCGGAAACTACCACGATAGTAAGCCCCCTGGCCGAAGCGGCTACCCGTGTTGTACGCCAGCCCTTCGTCGGATCGGACCTTGGCAACGAGCCGCGAGCGGAATCCCGACGCACCGAGAATCCCGTTCATCACGATTAGCGGAAACTCGTCGGGCGAACCTCTCTTGATACCGAGATGTCCCACGGAGACGCGCCCCTGATTCACCTCGTCTTTCTGTAGAAGGTAGACACCCGGTGTGGGCTCATGATTGGGGGCAGCGAAGGTCTTGGGAGCACGAGCACCCGCCGGCCAACCGCCGAAGGCAACGTCAAGCTTCTTGAGCATGGCCCCGCGATCAAAATCGCCCGCGACGGCGATGATCATGTTGCCCGGGTGGATGTACCTGTGGTGATACCGGATCAAGTCTTCACGCCTAATGTTCTCGATGCTCTGCGTCGTAGGATAGCGATTGCTGAAATGATCCTCGCCGTTCATAAGAAACGACCACTCATTCCGCTCGATGCTGCCGGTCGAGTCGTTTCGCCGCTTAATGTTCTGTAGCTGACGCTCCTTGGCCAGCCGGAATCGATCCTCGTCGAACCTGGGGTAGCGCAGGATGTCGATGACCAGTTCCAGCGCCGCATCGATGTCCTTGGAAAGAAGCGATACAGTCACCGATCCTCGCGTCTCGCCGATCCGCGAGGAGACCCGCGCCGCAAGAAACTCGATACGCTCGTCCAATTCCTCCGGCGTCAGATCCTGCGTTCCACCGTCGCGAAGCTGCTCGCCAACCAGCGACGCCAGACCAGCCTTGTCCGCCGGGTCGAACGCGCCGGCAGCGCGAAGCGTGACGGTCAGATCGAATGTGGGAAGCATGCGATCTTCACCGATGAAGACCGTAATGCCGTTTGCCAACGTCGCGTGAAACTCCGACGCCGGTGGCAACTGATAGTCGAGCTTGGGATACTTCAGATCGTTGGGGTGTTGCGGGATACTGCCGATTCCGTCCGCGCGGACTGTAGCCGTTAGCGCAACCAGTCCGATCAGCATTCGTGTGTTGAGTTTCGTAAACATATCAGTTCGACTCCTTGCTGCCGGCCTCAAGCTCAACGATCCGCGCCTTGACCGCCTGTACCATAAGCCTCAGGGCTGCCTTTTGCTGCTCGGGCGCTTCGCCCGACGCTAAGCCACGTTCCATCATCTCCACCTGTGCGTTCAGTTTGATGAGATCGTCCGACGCCTTGATCTTCTTGATCGCGGCCTTGATCTGCTCGCGCGCCTCAGCGGGAACCTCTTCCAGCGCCGCAGACAGTTCCGGATCCTCCGAGGCGGTGCCCGCCTTGGTTCGGTAGATCGCCACCGTCCGCGTCTTGGGATCGAAGTAATCTCGCAGAACGCGTTGGACGTCGTCCGCCGTCACGGCGAGCATTTGTTCCGGCGACTCGTTGATGTACTCCCACTTATACCACGTGTCGTAAAGCGCGAGTTGGAACATCAGACCGGTGTTACTGCGAAGGCGCTGAACCGACGATGCCATCACTTGGTTCTTTACCTTTTGCAGCTCGTAGTCCGTTATTTCACCGTCACGGAGCGCTGCCAGCTCCTCCAGAATCATCGCCTCGACCGCCTCGGGCTCATGTCCCTCCTTAACCGTCGCGTTGATTCCAAAATAACCCGCATACTTTCGTGCAGTGTTGGAGGCGAAAGGCTGTCCCATCGCCGCCTCCTCTTTGGAAACCAGCCGTTTGTAAAGACGCCCGCTCTTGCCCGAAAGAAGCTGGGCGGCGACGTCCAGAGCGGCCTCGTCCGTGTGGCCAATCGCCACGCCGTGGAAACGAATCTGCACGCGCGGGTTCGTCTCCGCCTCGGCGTTGAGGCGACGTTCGGAAATCGGCTTGGGCTCCTCGGTGATGACCGGCGTCGGGGGATGCGCTCCGCGCGGAATGCGGCCGAAGTACTTCTTGGCGTATTCAAGCGCCTGGTCGGAATCGAAATCGCCCACGAGCACGATTTTGGCGTTGTTCGGCGCGTAGTAAATCTTATAGAAATCGCGCACGTCCTGAGACGTGATCGACTCGACCTCGGAAGGCCATCCGATCACCGGAATCCCGTACGGATGCGATTGCCAGAAAAGGGCGTTGAACGCTTCTCGGAACTTACCGGTCGGCGTGCTTTCCGTGCGAAGGCGGCGCTCCTCTCTAACGTTGTCGCGTTCGATGTAAAACTCGCGCATGACGCCGTTGGTCATGCGATCCGATTCCAACCAGAAGAACAGTTCGAGTTTGTTCGCCGGAAGCTTGACAAAGTAGATCGTAAAGTCCTCCGCCGTTCCCGCATTCAACCCCGCCCCGCCGTTGGTTGTGTAGAGGTTGAACAATTCGTTGTTCTTTATGAACGGTCGCTGCTGTTCGACCATTTCGTCGAACTCTTTCTTCATCGCCGTGTACTTCGGCGTCCACTCCGCCGGGTCGAGCACGTCCTTGATCTGCCCGCGACGCTTCATCACACGCATGCGGTTCATCTCGGCGTTCATGCGTTCGCGGAGTTCCTCCTGCTGCTCGATCAACGGTCGTTCTGACGCGTAATCCGTCGTACCGATGATCTTGGAACCCTTGAAGAGCATGTGCTCGAAAAGATGAGCGATCCCGCTCTGACCTCGCGGATCGTTTACCGAGCCGACGTCATAAACCACACAACCAGCCAGCATCGGCTGTTCGTGTCGCTCGATAAGGATCAGCTTCAGTCCGTTGTCCAGGGTCTCGATTCTCGGCTCGACCCCTTTGCCCACGACCTCGCCCAGCCAGCCGCCCGGCGCGAGGAGCAGACAGCCCGCCAGTACCATCACAGGCGCCCTCGGTCTTTGTGTCATCAGCCACCTCCCGTTCGTTGGAGTAGAAATGGTCCGCACTTCAAGAGGGGACTGTAGGCGGTTCCGTCGCGGCTGGCAATTGTGCAAAACTGTGCAAAACGGAGTTGAGGGATACATGCGCACGAAAAACCGCCCCTCTTCACGTCCCATGACGCAATTCGGGCGGTTCGTTTGGTCTGTTTTTGTGAATGTCGGCGGGGCCAAAGCCGCCCGCCAAGTCCCGAGCGGCCCAGTGGCTACATCGAGGCATCAGGCTCCCAGACGCGCACGTCGGAAATCTCTATCGCACCGGAAACGACGTCCGAAGAATCGAGGCTGGGGCTCTTCCACCGACGTAGGACGACACGCCGAGTCTGACCGCGCGCCAAGAGGCGGTCGTTGACGCGAGCAACGCCACGTGCTACACCCCCAACCGTCCGGCCAGACTCGTCCCCTGCTGATGGAGGTTGGCTGATGGCCTCGTCCGTGCCGGTCGACACGATCTTTTACAACGGCCGAGTCTTGACGGTCGATCCGACGAATTCCGTCCAACAGGCGATCGCCGTTCGCCAGGAGTTTTTTCCAAACAGCCTGGAATTGGCGGCGTTTTACTTCGATTTGGCGGTGATCGAAGAAGAGCTAAAGAACCTAGAGGAATCACGTCAGTATCTTCAGCAGGCGATCGCCCTGTGCGAGCAGTACGGCGAAGTCCATGTCGTCGAGGCCGATGAACGTAAGCGCCGCTTCTCCCGCAGGCGTCAAGTTTTCTCCGTCGGCGATACCGACCTGGCGAAGTCGACTCCTCTCGGCGAGGAAACTTGACCAGAGATTAGTTTTGTCTTGAATGCGTGACGGCAGGTTCAGATCCGTGATTCTTTCTTTCAATTCGTTTTCAGGAATTCTTTCCCGGAAGCTGTAGAGCGCGAGCTTGAGGAAGCTGCCCTTTGCCAACGGATAGCGAATCGGTGCAATCTCTAGACCTGCGGCCAGCTGGTTGTCATCGAGTTCTGAATACGATGCTCCGAAGTCCTGGGCGATGAACGCCATTCCGGGTCGCACACGCCCTGCGCGTCCAATCCGCTGGTATAGTGCGTTTACCCCCAGTGCAACCTTTGACGTCATCTCACCGCCATCTACGAATTCGGTATCGAATTCAGAGTCCATTGTGACTACGTAGTCGATGGATGAAAACGTCAATCCCATTTCAACCACATTGGTGGCGACGATTACGTAACGCCCATTCTCATCTTCTATGTTTTTAATCAGCCGGTCAAAGGCGAGTTTCTACGCCGGGTCCCTCACAACCGGGCTGGCGAGCCGAAGTGTGTGGACTTTGGTCTTCCCTCGGTTGAAGTCGGCGCGGGCGATGATGTCGGCGATTCGATGGGTATCGGAATTTTCGCTCCGATGTGAGTTGACGATAACCAACATTCCCTGTGGCCGGTTTAGGAGCCCCGGATACGTTGTCCCATTGTC
>JADFRO010000078.1 GCA_022561255.1 Planctomycetota bacterium
TCGGCAACTTTGTGATGCCCCTTCAGATCGGCGCCCCCGACATGTCGTTCCCCAAACTCAACATGGCGAGCTACTGGGCGTACTTCATCGGCGGGGTTGTGATGCTTTGTAGTTTCTTCGTACCAGGCGGGGCGGCCAACTCCGGTTGGACGTCCTACCCACCGTTATCCGTCACGGCTACCACTGGGCAGACGTGGTGGATTATTGGGATGGTTTTCCTGATCACCTCGTCGCTCCTGGGCTCGATCAACTTCATCGTGACGATCCTGCATCTGCGAGCGAAGGGTCTATCGATGTTCCGCCTCCCGTTTTTCGTGTGGTCGCAGCTCGTAACTGCTTTTCTGTTGCTCCTGGCGTTCCCCCCGCTGGAGGTGGCCGCCATCCTGCAGCTTATGGACCGCGTGGCCGACACGAGCTTCTTTATGCCGTCGGGTCTGGTGGTCAGCGGGGAGGTTCAGTCCTACGCCGGCGGTGGCAGTCCGCTGTTGTGGCAGCATTTGTTCTGGTTCCTGGCCCACCCGGAGGTCTACGTACTGATCCTCCCGGGCATGGGGATGATCGCCGAAATCATTGCCAACAACACGCGTAAGCCTTTGTGGGGCTACCGCTCGATGGTCTACTCGTTGATTTTCCTGGGTTTCATGTCGTTCATCGTCTGGGCTCACCACATGTTCATCACCGGCATGGGTACGACGTTGAGCGCCTTTTTTGCGACGACAACGATGATCATCTCGATTCCGTCGGTGGTCATCCTGACCGCGCTGGTCATCAGTCTGTACCGCGCGTCGATTCGTTTCAACGTTCCGATGCTGTTCGCGCTGGCGTTCCTGCCGATGTTCGCGATCGGTGGATTGACCGGGCTTCCGCTGGGTCTTCCGGCGGCGGACATTCAGCTTCACGATACCTACTACGTGATCGGTCACTTCCACTACGTCGTTGCGCCGGGAACGATTTTTGCGATCTTCGCGGGCGTCTATTACTGGTATCCAAAGGCGACCGGCCGGATGATGAACGTGGCTCTGGGCAAGGTGCACTTCTGGCTCTCGTTCGTCTTCATGAACGTCGTGTTCATGCCCATGTTTTTCCAGGGATTGGCCGGTATCTCGCGGCGTATGTACGACCAGACGGGCTACGAATACGGCGCGGCCATGCAAGGTTGGACCAAGATGTCGTCGATGGGCGCGTGGATGCTCGGATTGGCCCAGTTGCCGTTCATCCTGAACTTCGTTATGAGTTTCAGGATGGGCAAGAAGGCTTCGGACAATCCGTGGGATGCGACGACGTTGGAGTGGGCTGCGCCGTCACCCCCACCACATGGAAACTTCGCGACGCCCCCGGTGGTCTATCGCGGGCCCTATGAGTACAGCGTGCCCGGTGCGAAAACGGATTTCTTCCCTCAACACGTAGTGGAGGCGTAACCACGTGTCGGACGGCGTACTGCCCTATACCGTAGAGCCCCATCCCGTTACCGGTGTGTACAGCGGCAAGCTGGGGACGTGGCTTTTTCTCGCGTCGGAGGTGATGTTGTTCGGCGCGCTCTTCTCGGCGTACATTCTGCTCCGTGTGGGCGCTCCGGAGACCGGTCGGGCCGCTTGGCCGACTGCCGAGGAGGCCGGGTTGAGCTGGAAGATCGGTGGATTCAACACGCTCATTCTCATCATTTCCAGCGTAACGATGGTGATGGCCTGGGTGTCGCTCAAGATGGGCAACTTCGGCAAGGCGCGGATGTTTCTTGCGATCACCGTCGCGCTGGCGCTGACCTTTCTCGTCTTGAAGTTCACGTTGGAATACGTTCCGAAGATTCAACATGGCCACGGTCCGGATCACAGCGTGTTTTTCGGGTTGTACTTCACGATGACGGGTTTGCACGCCCTTCACATCATCGGCGGCATAGTGGTCATGCTCTATTTCATGTTTCCCGGTGCTGGCCTCTGGAAGACCAACCCGGAATACTACACCAATCGGATCGAGTGTACGGGGTTGTACTGGCACTTCGTGGATCTAGTTTGGATTTTCCTATTCCCCGTGTTGTACCTGATGAACTAGGAGTGCATGATGGCTGATGCCCATGCTGATGTCAGTAAACATGTTAGGATGTACATGGCTGTCTTTGCGGCGCTTGCGGTCGGTACGGTATTGACGGTGCTCGTTTCGCGGTACGATTTCGGTGGTTCGATTAACGTGGTGATCGCTCTGGCGATCGCGACCGTTAAGGCGTCGCTGGTCGCTGCGATCTTCATGCACTTGAAGTGGGAAAGTTGCTCGGCGATCTGGATGACGCTGGCGTTATGTGCGATGTTCTTCATGGTACTTATATTCGTTCCCGTTCTGATCGCCAACGATCTGCCTCCGCAGGTGCGGATCGGAACGTGGGGTTAGCGGTGCTGTAAACGGGGGAGAACTTTCCGTGTCGCTGAAAACATTTCACATCGTGTTTGTCGCCGTGTGTGCGGTGTTCACTACCGGCTTTGGTTTCTGGGCTGTTCGTAACTACGAAGCCTCCGGTGACGTTGCCGCGCTCGTCTGCGGTATTGGCTCGTTCGTCGGTGCCGTGAGCCTGTGCATTTACGGCGTCTGGTTCCTGCGAAAACTCAAAGGCGTGAGCTACCTATGATCCGTCGACGTGTTACGCTGTGCTGGTGGCTTCCCCTCGTCGCGGCCGGGGTGGCTTTGCCTCAGTCGGCCAGGGCGTGTTCGGTGTGCTTCGGCGACGCGGATTCGCTGATGGTTAAGGGTGCGATCATGGGCGCCTATTTTCTTGTGGGCGTGATCGGTTTCGTGATGCTCGGCGTGGCGGGTACCAGCCTGTTTTGGTTGCGTCGCAGCCGCCGGCTGACCACTGCCGGTGAGCAGGGCGGTTCCGGGGATCCATGACCGCACCGACGCCGCCGTCGCAGAACCCCGCTGACGCCCATTCGCGCGGATTGCACCGGGTGGCTTTGCTCACTACCTGCGCTGTTTTGGCATTGATGTTCATCGGCGCTGGTGTTACCAGTAAGGGCGCCGGAATGGCGTATCCCGACTGGCCGACATCGGACGGACATCTGGTAAACCCCCCGGGTTGGTGGCAAGGTGATCTGACACGATGGGAGCACGGTCATCGGCTGATGGGGTGGACTGTCGGATTCCTGGCGATCGTTCTGGCTAGCGTTTGCTGGCGGTGTGGAGGCAAGCTGCGACTTGTGGGCGTTGCGACGTTGGCCGCGATTATCGTTCAGGGCGTACTCGGTGGACTTCGCGTCACGGAAATATCGACGACGTGGGCGGTCGTTCACGGTGTGTGGGGGCAACTGTGTTTCTGCTCGGCGTGCATGGCCGCACTGCTGACGTCGCGGGCGTGGGCGGCCTCTTGCGGAGCGTTGGCTGCTCGGCGGACGGTTTTCTTCCGTCGTGGTTGTTGGTTGGGGCTGGCGTGCGTTTTTGCACAGCTTGTTGCGGGCGCCATTTTTCGGCACTTTGGTTCACGCGGTGCGTTGATTGCCCATCTGCTGGGCGCCGTCGTGGTGATTTTGGTTCTAAGTTGGCTGGCGATGTGGGTGATGGAGCAATACGGGGGAAACGCGCTGCTGTCGCGGTTGGGTCGCACGCTTGCAGTGTTGATCGGCCTGCAGATGATTCTGGGGGGATTTTCGTTCTTGGTTACGGTGATGGGCGTCAACGCCTCGGGGTTTATAGGTTGGGCGCTTCCATCGACGCATCTTTTGGTCGGCGCGATGATACTGGCGTGTGTGCTGTCGTTGACGATGGCGGGCTATCGCGTCTTGCGTGAGGCGGACGCGACAGCGTTACAGGTGGATGGGCACTCCGCTACGGCGGCGTCATTATGAGTGACTCGATCGAACTTCGTCATGTTGGCGTCGCTGGGTGGGGGCGGCTTGGGGCCTACGTCGAGTTGACCAAGCCTCGCATCGCCGTGTTGGTGCTCATCGCGACCGCCGTCGGTTTTCATGCAGCGCTTCCGGTGGGCTCCTCGCTCGTCGCCGGTGCTGCGCTGATCCACACATTGATCGCAACGGCGCTCGTGGCAGCGGGTGCGAATATTCTGAATCAGTACCTTGAGGTGGAGCAGGACGCGCGAATGGTTCGCACAGCCGGTCGTCCGCTGCCTACGGGTCGAGTGACCTGCTCAGAAGCATTGGTGCTGGGGTCGGCGTCGGCGGGGATCGGCGTGCTTTACTTGGCGGTTATGGTGAACGCGTTGGCGGCGTCGCTGGCGGCGCTAACGCTGGTGAGTTACGTCTTCATCTACACTCCGCTCAAACAAAAAACGGCGTTCTGCGTTTTTGTCGGTGCGATCCCCGGGGCGCTTCCGCCGGTGATCGGTTGGGCGGGGGGTTGCGGGTCGCTGGGCATGGGGGCGTGGCTCTTGTTTACGATATTATTCTTCTGGCAGCTGCCTCACTTCGCAGCGATCGCGTGGCAGTATCGCGACGATTACGCACGCGGCGGATTCCCGCTCCTTTCCGTGATCGACCCCAACGGTCAGCGGACGCAGCTCCATCTGATCACGCACACGGTCGGTCTGCTGATTGTGAGCGTGCTGCCGGCGATGGCCGGGATGGCCGGCCCGATCTACGCGGTCAGTGCGATGGTCCTGGGGCTGGCTTTCCTCGCCAGCGGGATCGTATTTGTTATTCGCAAGACGACGCAGGCTGCTCGTCTCCACGTCGTTGCGTCGATCGCATACTTACCTCTACTCCTGGCGATCCTGGTGATCGACAAGACGCCGCATTTCTGACCCGGCGTCCGAGGGCTCCTATCGGTTTTGATATGCCAGATGACCCGGCGGTTCAAACGACGGCACTGACGCATCGATACGGGGAGCGGTTGGCGCTCGATCACGTTGACCTTAAGGCTAAGCGCGGGTCGATCCTGGCACTTTTGGGGCCCAACGGCGGCGGTAAGACGACCCTGTTCAAGATCCTCACGACGCTATTGGTACCCAGCGAGGGGACAGCCTCCGTCGCCGGTTTCGACGTTCGGCGCGACCGCGACGCCGTACGCGGCAGCGTGGGCATCGTCTTTCAGAAGCCCAGCCTCGACGACAAGTTGTCCGTCATCGAGAACATGCAAAACCAGGGTAATCTGTACGGGATGTCGGGCAAGGGGCTGCGGTCACGTAGCATGGAACTCCTTGAGCGGTTTGGACTTGGCGATCGCGCCGGTGATCGCGTGGCGACGCTCTCCGGCGGACTGCAGCGTCGTGTCGAACTCGCCAAGGGGTTGCTCCACAGACCGGACGTACTCATTCTCGATGAGCCCAGCACCGGTCTGGACCCGGGGGCGCGAGCGGGTCTGATGGATTATCTTCAGGAGCTTCGTGATCGCGACGGGGTTACGAGCCTGCTCACCACGCACCTGATGGACGAGGCGGATCGCTGCGATCAAGTGGCCATCCTCGACGAGGGCAGGCTCATCGCAACGGGAACGCCCGCCTCGCTAAAGGGGACCATCGGCGGAGACGTGCTGACCGTTCGGTGTGACGATCCCGTGCTACTGTCCCAGAAAGCCTCAGATCGGTTCGACGTCTCGACCAAGGTTCTGGACGGAGCCGTTCGGATCGAGCGCGATCGCGGCCACGAGTTCGTGCCCGATCTGATCGAGGCGTTTCCGGGTGAGATCAACAGCGTTACGGTGGGTAGGCCGACGCTGGACGACGTTTTCCTCCACTTGACCGGTCACCGTCTGTGGGATAACGGGACCGACGACGATTCTTAGGCGAAAGATGCCAAAACGATCGCTACGTACAACTTTCGTGCTTCCGGTGCTATCGCTGTGGCGTCGTGAAGTGGTTCGGTTCGTGCGCCAGCGTAGCCGTCTGGTCGGAGCACTGGCTACGCCGATTGTATTCTGGGTTCTCATCGGGTCCGGGTTGCGGAATTCATTCCGTCTCACGGGTGCAGAGGCGACCGGTGAGTCTATGGACTACCTTGAGTACGCCTTCCCCGGCACGATGGCAATGATCGTCCTCTTCACTGCTATTTTCGCTACGATTTCGATTATTGAGGATCGTCGTGAAGGCTTCCTGCAGGCGGTCATCGCGGCGCCGGTTCGGCGTTCGGCGATCGTCTGTGGTAAGGTGCTGGGAAGCGCGACGCTGGCGGTTGTTCAGGCGCTACTCTTTCTGCTGCTGGCCCCGCTGACGGGCGTTCCACTTACGGTCGGTTCTTTCGCGGCGGTTCTGGGGGTCTTGGTGATTGTTGCGATCGGGCTAAGTGCACTCGGTTTCTTGATCGCCTGGCCGATGGATTCGACGCAGGGTTTTCACGCCATCATGAATCTTGTTCTGCTGCCGATGTGGATGCTCTCCGGGGCGTTTTTTCCCGCCAGCGGTGCGTCGAATTGGCTGGCGTGGATCATGGCGATCAATCCGCTAACCTATGGGGTCGCAGCCCTGCGGCAGGCGGTGTATCTCGACGCCGGAGGGGGTGCGGGGGCGGCACTCCCGTCGTTTCAAATGGCGCTTACTGTAAGCGTTGGATTCGCCGTATTGATGGTCGCGTTGTCAGCCAAGGTGGTAAGTTCGAAAGGTTAGAGGCACTATGGAAACCGTTACCAGTAACGTAGATCCAGCAGCGGCGGCACCGGTCCGCTCAGCGAAGCCGACGCGCGTTGTCGTCGCAATAGGCGTGTTGTTGGCACTTACGCTGGCCTTTGTCGCGTGGTCACTTGGCGGAGGAGCGCCGCCTGTCGCTGGGGCTTCACGCACGTTACCAGTCATCGCCGAGGTTCCTGATTTTTCGTTGACCGAGCGCGACGGTCGCACGGTGACGCGCGCGGATCTTCTGGGAAGCGTCTGGGTGGCTGATTTCATCTTCACGCGGTGCGCAGGCCCGTGTCCGCTGCTCAGCGCACGGATGCGAAGTCTGCAACTCGAGTTGGAAGCCGATGCCGGAGTCAAGCTCGTTTCGATCATGCTCGATCCCGAAAACGACACGCCCGCAGCATTGGTCCACTACGCGAAGCGATTTCAGGCTGATCCGGACCGCTGGTGGTTCCTGACGGGTGATAACGAGAAGGAGGTACATTCGTTGGTCGGTCGCGGTTTTCTGCAATCCGTCGTGCCCGAGACCGACGCCACACCGCTGCTGCACAGCACGTATTTCGTGGTTGTTGATCGACGCGGCCGGATTCGCTCCGTCCACAACGGGATGGAGCCGGAGTCCAAACCGCTCATCGTCGAGGACGTACGTTCACTTCTGGCCGAGCGCCGGGAGCAATGATCGAACTTAGCGACCTTCCGGCGGTCAACGCAACGCTCAACGCGATCAGCTTCGTCCTGCTGGTCGTCGGATATCGGTGTATCAAGCGGAAGAACATCGCGGCTCACAAGGCTTGTATGATGTCGGCCTTCGGCGTCTCGATTCTGTTTCTGACTTCGTATCTGACCTACCGGTTCCTCGGGGAGGAAAAGCGCTTCGGCGGGACCGGCTGGATCCGCCCCGTATATTTCACCATTCTCATCACGCACGTTCTGCTCGCGGTGACGGTGCCGGTTCTGGCTTCTCGAACGCTCTATCTCGCACTACGCGGTCGATTTGAGCAGCATCGCCGCATCGCTCGGTGGACCATGCCGATCTGGATCTACGTTTCGATTACAGGAGTTGTGGTGTACGTGCTGCTCTTCCGTCTTTACGGGCCGATGGCGGAGCCTGTTGGATGAGGACCGGCCGACGGCTCGGGAAGCGGACAGCTTGATGTATCGTGGGTCGATCGGGTAGACTCCGCCGCTCGTTGCCGGCGTCTACCAGCGTCACGGTGGCGAGCGCGAATCGTGGTGATGATCGTTCTGTGGAGTTCCCCCGGTTTTGCTCGATGATCCGGTAGCGCGGTAGGGTTGCCGGAGCGATGGGATTGGGGCGTGTGCCCGAGTGGCTAAAGGGGACGGGCTGTAAACCCGTTGGCGTATGCCTACGCAGGTTCGAATCCTGCCGCGCCCAGTGAGTCAGACTTGCGATGCGGATATCACAACAGTTTCGGGTCGGTTCGCCGACGCTCTCCTTTGAGTTCTATCCGCCGAAGGATGACGTAGGGTTCTGGGATCTGTACCGAACGATCGAGGCGCTTAAACCGCTGGCGCCGACGTACGTGTCGGTAACGTACGGCGCGGGCGGGTCGACGCGGCGCAAGACGATCGATCTGGTCAAACGGATCAAGAAGGACATCGGCATCGAGTCGATGGCCCACCTGACGTGTGTCGACGCCGATCGCGACGAGCTCGCCAAGATCGTTGATAACCTAAAGGGCGACGGAATCGAAAACGTCCTGGCGCTCCGCGGTGATGCGCCGGCAGGAACGTCCGCGTTTGTGCCCTGCGAGGGGGGATTTCGCTATGCGAGCGAACTCGTCGCGTTCATTCGGGAGCGACATCGGGATATCTGCATCGGTGGAGCGTGCTATCCCGAGGGACATCCCGAGGCGACGAGCCGCGATGCGGATCTCGATCATCTCAAAGAGAAGGTCGACTGCGGTACGGACTTCCTGATCAGTCAGCTTTTTTTCGACAACGACGATTTCTTGAAGTTTCGCGATCGTGCGGAAGCCGCCGGCATCACCGTGCCCCTGGTCGCGGGAATCATGCCGATCCAAAGCGTCAAACAGATCAAGCGGTTTACCACGATGTGCGGGGCGAGCATTCCGCCGGCGCTGCTGCGGCGCATCGAGGCGGTCGAGGACGATGCGGAGGCCGTTCGCCACGTCGGCATGTACCATACCACGCAGCAATGCTTAGACCTGCTTGAGCACGGGGTCGCTGGGATTCACTTCTATACGTTGAACCGATCAACAGCGACGCGAGCGAGCTACCAGCTCATCAAAGCGGGGATGAGCTAAGCGCTGCGAACGAGGATCCGTCGATCACGACGACGTCATCGACTCGAATCGTTCCCCCTGTCAGGACTTCCGCGAAGACCCCCCCGCGACCGTGCGGACGCAACGCCGCCCGCAGGCCTTGGTGTTGTTGGTCCATGACGTTACACGGTTTGCTTTCGCCGTGGATACGCAATCGTGCCTCCCCGATGGTCACGACACGGCCGACCGTGGCTGCCAGGTCGATTCCGTCGATGAGCAGATTGGCGCGTCGCGTATGCCAAGGCAGCTTGGTTCCCAGTTCTTTGCAGACGTCGCTCCATGATTCGACGGAGAGCAGCGTTACCTGGCGTACGCCGCCGCCTCGCGTTTCCACATCGAGCCCCTTGCCAGTCACCAGCAGACAACTCGCGGACTCGGCCATCGGGTCTCCGCTATTCGGGCGATGAGCGATGCTGCGAAGCGTTCCCGATGGCGGCTGCCCGGGTTGGGGAAGTGTGGTCATGATCGGGGGTCCGTTCGTACCGTTGACGCTCCCGCTACGCTGCGGCGGCGTCCGCCTGCGAAGCGATCAGTATGATGCCCACCAGGACCAGGGCAACGCCTGTGATCTGAGTCCACGTAAGTCGTTCTGCGAGTGCTGGGTGAAATCGTGCGACGACGGCGATGAGCGCGAACCCGCCGCCGACCATCAGAGGATACGCAATACTGATTTTCAACATCTTGCTTTGCAACGCGTACATGTAGAACCCGGCGTTGAGGGCGAAACAGGCCAATCCCACGAAGAGCACCGGCGAGGATAGAACCGTCTTGACGGCGCCGGCGGCACCGTTCTGGAACAGGCCGCCCGAGGCCTCCACCGATTTCATCCCGACCTTCATGAGCAGATTCGCGCCTGCGTTGAGGACCAGCGCGACGAACAACGCAATGAGATGATTCATTGGACCTACCTTTCCGACGGTTCCGGGACCAGTACGGTCCGAAGAAATACACGGCGAGGGGTATGCCGACAAGGGCGTTTCGCCGAGGCGTGCCCGGTCCGGAGTGTCCGGGAGATTTGTCGACCGGATAGGTTGCGGATACGCTCACATTTTCAACAGCCGGCGGTTCACACGATTGGGCGCACCGGGATGCAGCGACGAGGGTTTCTAAAAGCGATCGGGGCGTTCGTGCAGGGTGTGACGGCCATCCTTCTGGCGGTACCTGCGGTACGTTTCCTGCTGTCACCGCTTTCGGGCGCGCGGAAGCGGTCCACTGAGATGATCCGCGTGGCGCCTCTCGACGTGCTCACCGAGCAGCAGCCGTTCCGCGCCGTGGTCAAAACGGATCGCCGCGACGCTTACATCCACTATCCACCGGGACCGGTTGGCAGTGTGTGGCTCTTGCGCTCCGGGGAACCCGACGCCGAGCCGAAGGTGC
>JADFRO010000388.1 GCA_022561255.1 Planctomycetota bacterium
CGTCCGTAGTGACGGCTCGTCGGGCCGGGGGCTCATCGCAGTCCGTGTGGTGCGGTTTGATCGGTGGGATTTGCGGGATGATCCTCCTGACGATCGTGCTGCCCTTCCCACCGGTTTCGGCTCCGCTCGGGGCGGCGGCCGGTTGCTTTCTCGGCGCAGCCGTTGCGGAGTTCTCCGTTCAACGGAAACGGAAGGGTGAGGGCGGCGGGCTTGCGCAAGGGCTGAAGGTGGGATTCTTCGCCGCACTGGGCTGTGCCATCGGAACGGCCGTGAAAATCGCCGTGGTGCTTTCAATGGCTACGCTGGTGATGGTCACGCTGATCCTTTCGGCCGTGGCGGAGTAGTGCCGTGGATGCAACGGACAACTTCTCTCATCCCACCGAAAAAAGTGGAAACGCGACGCTACCTGTCGAAGATCCCGCGTATCTTGGCCGGACACGGCGTGCTGCGGCGGTATTGAACCTCGATCCGTTTGATGACCTTGGAGCCGTCCAGCTCGAAGGTCGTGGCGACGCGAGTGTCCTGATCGATGAATCGCTCGACAACCTTGAAACGACGTTTGTTGCCTTTAGCGTTCGGGGATTCGAGCGTAAAAACCATGGTGCGCTCGGTTTCGTTCCACTCGCCGACGACCGTGCTGAAACCTGACGTCGATGCGTTGTCGATCCAGATACCCGCGTAGTGCTTCTCAGCGTCGCTCCAGGTAAGCGTGCCCTCAGCCCGGAACACGCCGGTTCCGGTTGACGTCAGGTAGGTTCGCCGGATCGCGTGTCGATCGAGGATCCAGCGGATCTCCTCTGTGCCCTTCACGGTCGCCACGATTTCACCGCGAACGCCGTAGTGGGTCTCGGTAACGCTCCAGGGACCGATGAACAACTCCAGGTGGCGCAGCTGGGGCGTGGGAAACTCGCCCGACTCCGTATCCGCACCGGACTGTCCAATCGTAACAGCCCCGCATAGCAGCAGTACCATCAGCGGGCCGAGCAATCGTACGTTGATCGTCATCATCGCGGAATCCTCCTACGCGTAGTACGCCGGAGGGACGCCGAGGTTTGAGGCGACTTACCCTTTTGCCAACGCCGTCGCCCGCTGAACGATCTGATCGGTGCCCACGCCGACGTAAGAGAAAACCTCGTCGGCGGACTTCGCCGACTTGGGAATTCGGTTGACGGTCATACCGACAACGCGAACGTTACCCCGCTCGGCGGCGGCCTCGGCGAGCTCGGCGTGCAAGCCCCCGATGTAGTTGTCCTCCACCGTCAGGATCGCCCCACCGGCACTGCGGGCGGCGTCCAGGATCGGCTCAGCGTTTAACGGGAACGTGTAAGCGTCGAAGACGTTACACGCGACG
The DNA here is from genome assembly GCA_022561255.1 of Planctomycetota bacterium. Taxonomy (GTDB): domain Bacteria; phylum Planctomycetota; class Phycisphaerae; order UBA1845; family UBA1845; genus JAJRUK01. Next base: position 1,352 of record JADFRO010000388.1, read on the forward strand.
CCAGCGTCGGCGAGCTTCGCAGCAGCCCGCAGAACCGTATGGAGCATGTATCCGCAACTTACGAGCGTTAGTTTGTCGCCCTGTCGGAGTTGTTTGCACCCGCGAAGTTCAAACCGCTCGTCGGTCTTGTAGAGGAAGTCAGCCGCCGGTCTATGCGTGCGCAGGTAGCACAGCGTGTTGACGTTGGCCATCAACTCAACGCAGCGGTAGGCGCAAACCGCGTCGCTCGGCTGGAACACGTAGCATACTACTTCGCCCGTACCCGCATCGGCCCGCGTCATGCTTCTAAAATACGCGACGTCGCTCAGCGACATTTGCGAGGGGCCGTCCGCGCCCAACGACACGCCGGAATGCGAGCCGACGATCTTTACGTTGGCACGTGAGATACTCACCATGTCGATCTGGTCCACGGCCCGGGCGACGAACTTGGCGAACGTACTCGCGAAGGGAATCTTGCCGCCGGCTGCGAGGCCAACCGCAACCGTCACCATGTTCTGCTCGGCGATCTTACATTCGAAGAAGCGGTCGCCGTACTCTTTGGCGAACATGTTGGCGAACGTGGAGTTGCTGACGTCGCCGTCGACGCTGACGATTCGGTCGTCCGCCGCGCCTGCGGCGACCAATGCAGCACCGTAAGCGAGACGCGTGGCCAGCTTTCTGTCTTTCAACGCGGACTCCAACCCGGCGCGCTGCATCGCGGTCTCGAAGTCCGGCAGCGTGATCGCGGATCGACTCCTTTTTGGCGACTCGGCAGCGGGCGACCGTGGGGACATGGGCTCCCCGCGCGATGCGCCGAGCTTCGTGCCGGTAGCCTTAAGCTCTTCACAAGCGGCGT
>JADFRO010000389.1 GCA_022561255.1 Planctomycetota bacterium
CTTACTAAGGAGGGGAGAAAACAAGTCGAACGACCTTTACAGAAACGGCACTAGCTCGCTTGCACCGGGGTGAGCATCTCGCTCTCGTCGTACTGCGCGCGAATTTCGGCGAATTCGTCTTCGCATCTCAGAAACGCCTCGACGAGGACCGGGTCGAAATGTTTTCCGGCTTCCGAGCGAATGATTTCTACGGCCGCCCCGTGTGAGTGGGCGTCTTTGTACCGGCGGGCGCTGGTGATCGCATCGTACGCGTCGACGAGGGCGACGATCCGCGCGGAGAGCGGAATGTTGGTGCCCTTTATGCGCCGCGGGTAGCCCGCTCCGTCGTACCGTTCGTGGTGACCGTGGGCGATGTCGATGCACATCTGCAACAGCGGGACCGGATGCGCCGGGTCGAGCGCTTCGGATAAGACGCGCCGACCGATATCGGTATGCGTCTTCATAATCTGAAACTCCTCGTCGGTCAGGCGTCCCGGTTTGGTGAGTATCTCGTCGGAAATCCCGACTTTACCGATGTCATGCATCGGAGCTGCCTGAACGAGCGAGTCGACAAACCCCGACGTGATCATCGCTGCGTACGGACCACCGCTGCCGACCGATTGCGCCAGAATTCGCGCGAACTGTGCGACGCGTTCGAGATGCGAGTTGGTTTCCTCGTCGCGATACTCAGCCAGTTGGCCCACCGTTCTCAGCAGGACGTGGACCGATCGCTGCAATCGATCGCGGCGAAGGAGGTTGTCCAGAGCGATCGCCGCCGCATCCGCCACCGAGCGAATGCATTCGATTTCCTCCTCGACAAACGTTCCCCCGTCCTTCTTGTCCGTGACGTTGAGCACTCCGATGACGCCGTCTCGGGTTTCCAGGGCGGCTGAGATCAGCGGCGCACTGACGAAATGATTCTGCTCGTAGTTTCGATCACACCGTTCGGCACCGTAGGCTTTGGCGGCCAGTGTCTTTCCGGATCGGTAGACCTGCCCGGTGATCCCTTCGATCGCTTTCACCTCGAGATCCTTGACGATCCGCCGATCCACGCCGATGGCGCAGGCGCACTTGAGTTTCTCGCCCGTCGCGTCACGGAGGAAAAGTGAGATGCGGCGTGCGCCGGTCGTCTGCTCTACGCATCGCGTCAGCAGATCGATGATTTCCTTCTGCGAGCCGGAATGGTTCAGATCGCGCATAAACTCGTAGAGCAGTTGCAGGCGACGCGTCTTGGTGTCGACCTCTGCTTCGAGTTCCGTATTGAGGCGGTCCAGGTCTTTGTGGGCCATCGCGAGGCGGTGGACGGATTCAACGCGAGCGAGGAGCTCCGCCACGTCGAACGGCTTGGACAGATACTCCTGCGCGCCAGCCTCCAGCCCTTCGACGACGTCGCGGCTTCCGGAGCGGGCCGTCAACATGATCACGGGGATGTCCGCCGTGCGTCGATCCGCTTTTAGCGTGCGTGTCGCGATGATCCCGTTGATGCCAGGCAACCCGATGTCCATGATGATGAGATCGGGCAGGTGCTTCGTTGCAATCTCTATGGCAGCCCCGCCTTCGATCGCGTTGAGTACTTCGAAACCTGAAGCACGTAAGTGCGCCCCGAGAATGAAGCGAAGCTCCGGTTCGTCTTCGACGATCAGGATGGTTCCGCGATTGCGTTGGGGCATTGTTGTGCACCTACTTCCGGTAGGATACAAGGGTGGCGACACGACCGGGCGCGCGCAGCGTCTCCGCGCTGCCGGTTTCCTGTTCATCGGCACGCACGTCTACCAATGCTACGTTACGCCCCGCCCGGTGCGTGGACGGTTTCTGCCGGTCCGAAAATCATGGCGACGTTCTCGCCGTCCGTTCGGGAGGAAAGTGTCCGAAAACGAGCGATCCGGCGACGGTTCGACGTCGGCGGATGTACTCAAGCCAGGCTTTCGTCGAGACGCCAGCCGCGCCGGCGAAATCCGCCCACCTGCACCGTCATACGCGCCTGAGAATGTGTGTGAGAAGGCGTCAGGTTGAACCGAGCCGCGACCGTGACAATAAATTGCATGAACGGCGGTGTTTTGCGTTTGCGTTAACTATAGATGGCCCCCAGACTTACCTCCTGGTTTCCAACGATCCAAGGATGGATCAAGGAGGTAAGCCATGGAAGGCCAAGTGTGGGTGATTCTAGAGAGATTGCTGTCGTGTGTCGACGGCAAACCGCGA
>JADFRO010000079.1:0-6537 GCA_022561255.1 Planctomycetota bacterium
GGCCGGCGGGGCGGTTGCAGCCGCCGTGGGAGCCGGTGGATTCGGCCGGTGACGGATCGTGTTTGATGGGAATGTCAGTTCAGCGCGGGGATCACTCCGCGTAGCATCGGAACCACGTCGGTCCGGTGTGCTGATCGGATGCCTTGGGTAGAAGACGGTACTGCGATGAACATCTTGAGTTTGATCGTGTTCCTTCCGGTGATGGGCGGGATAGCGTGTTTGGTTGTCCCCAAGCGGCACGTGAGGATCGTGGCTGTATTCACGTCGCTGGCAACATTCGTGCTGTCGCTCTCCCTGTTCGGTACGTTCTTTGGCGGCGCAGAGGATAGTGCGGCCATCTTTGGAAATCACTACGGCAAGTTGCAGCACGTCGAGCGTGCGACCTGGATATCGCTGCCGGGGAAACTGCACATCGAGTACTTTTTGGGGATCGACGGTCTTGGGTTTCCGCTCCTCGTCTTGACGACGTTTGTGGCCTTTTTGGCCTGTGTGGCCAGTTGGAACTTCGATACTTGGAAGAACAACAAGAACATCCGAGCCTACTTCATGCTGTTTCTGCTGTTGGAAACGGGGATGCTGGGCGTCTTCGTTTCGTTGGACTTCTTTCTGTTCTACGTTTTCTGGGAAGTGATGTTGCTTCCGATGTACTTCCTGATCGCCGTATGGGGCGGAACGCGCAAGGAGTACGCAGCCATCAAGTTCTTCCTGTTTACGCTTGCAGGCTCCGTATTGATGCTCATTGCCATGGTGGCGATGTACTTCTATAGCGACGCAGCCGTCGCCGCTGCGGGCGGGGCGATCGACAGTGGCTATCGGATGATCGTGGAGGGCGGTGTCGAAGTACCTGTTGCGATTACACACGGTACGTTCGATCTGATTGAGCTTGCAACGAACCCGGTGATTCAGGCCCATTTCGGCGCCAAGGCGACGACCTTTCTGGGGTTGCAGTTCGCCCCGGTGATGTTCATGTTGTTGTTCATCGGGTTTGCGATCAAGCTTCCGTGCGTTCCCTTCCACACGTGGCTTCCCGATGCCCACGTGGAAGCTCCGACGCCCGTGAGCATGATCCTTGCCGGTGTTCTGCTGAAGATGGGTGGGTACGGGTTCCTCCGGTTTTGCTACCCGATTTTTCCCGTCGGAGGGGAACATTGGGCCTTCCTCCTGGCGTTGGTAGGCCTTGTCAGCATTATCTACGGCGCACTCTGCGCGATGGCTCAGACGGACTTCAAGAGACTCGTAGCGTACAGCTCGGTGTCGCACATGGGATACGTACTGCTGGGTATCGCCGTGATGACGCCGGCCGGTTTTCAGGGCGCGATGTTTCAGATGATTGCTCACGGGATCAGCTCGCCGATGTGTTTTTTCTTGGTTGGTGTGATCTACGACCGGGCCCATCATCGAGAGATCAACCGTTTCGGCGGACTGTGGTTGACCATGCCCAAGTATGGCACGATGGCAACGATCGGATTTTTTGCATCGCTCGGATTGCCGGGCCTGTGCGGGTTTATCGGTGAGGTATGGGTACTCCTGGGCGTTTTCGACGCCGGCTCCAAGTTCACCTGGGCCTATCCGATGGCTGTGATCGCCGCGGCGGGCGTCATTTTGACTGCCGGCTACATTCTGTGGCTTATCCGCCGGGTCTACCTCGGCAAAGAGCGCGACGAATATTTGGGCTATCCGGACACCAGTCGGCGAGAGATGTTCATCCTCGTACCGATGGCTGTGTTGTGCATCGCGTTGGGTGTGTTTCCCATGCAGACGGTGTTTAACTTTACAAACGGTACACTGGATCTGATGCTCGCGCTCGTGACGAGTGGGGCGGCTGTGCTTCCGTAGTACGGCCATTCCGGACGCCGCACCGGAAGTGCGGGCTTGTTCCGGGTTTGTGAACGAAAGGTTCAAGACTTCGTGGATATTCTGGCAGAATCGAACTTCTGGGCGAACGTTGACGTCACGAAGCATCTGTTCGTGTTCTCGCCGATGATTGCGTTGACGGTGACGATGCTGGCGATCGTCGCGTGTCCGCTTGTAGTGGGTCGCAGTGCGCGCACGATCGGGACGGTCGCGATGTTCGGTGTCTTGGTCGCGTTGATTCTTGCGATTCGCGTGGCCTCGTCGGTCAGCGGCGGCGGTTTGAGCGGCCTGTCGACTCAGCCCGCGGCAGCCTTGTTGTTGGTGGACAATTTATCCGTCTACTTCCAGATCGTGCTTCTGTTCTTTTTGGTGGGCGTCATGTTCCTTTGGTGGATCGGAGTATCTTCCAAGGAGCAGAACGCGCCCGAGTTTTTCATTTTGTTGCTCGGCAGCGCGCTGGGCATGGCTCTGATGGTGAGCACGGCGAACCTTCTGATGATCGCTATTGCGATTGAGGTGGCGTCGCTGCCCAGCTATGCGATGGTCGGCTTCGACAAGAGTGACCGTCTGGGCGCCGAAGCGTCGTTAAAGTACATGATCTTCGGGGGCGTGTGTGCGGCGATTATGCTGTATGGCATCAGTTTGTTGTACGGGTTGGTCGGTAGTCTCGCCGTCGCCGATGTTGCCGCGTACACCGTCTCACAGTTCATTGGCGGTGAGAACGTTTTGCTGCTGGTCGTAGCGCTTCTTTGCTTCTTCGTGGGGATCGCGTTCAAGATTTCGGCTGTGCCGTTGCACTTCTGGTGCCCGGATGCGTTTCAAGGCGCTCGTATTGAGGTGACCACTTGGCTTAGCGTCGCGAGCAAGGCCGCCGGACTCGTGCTCCTCGTGCGCCTGGTCATAATCTTCAGCGCATCGGTCACGAGCCCGTTTGCGATTTCCGTGGTGGAGCCCCTTGCATGGGCACTGGGAATCGTGGCGGCTTTGACATGTACCTTTGGCAACTTCGCGGCGTATGGGCAACAGAGCGTCAAGCGACTGTTGGCCTATTCTTCGATCGCTCACGCCGGTTACATGATGATGGCGGCGGCGGTTTTCATTCATCCGTCGGTCAACGGCAGCGAAGCGGGCTTGTCCGCCTTGCTGGCGTACATCGTGATTTACGTATTCATGAATCTCGGCGCTTTCGGCGTTACGGCGCTCGTCGTTTGGGATACGGGAAGCGACGATATTTCAGCCTTCTCCGGCCTTGGACGTCGCGCTCCCTGGCTTGCGGTTCCGATGGTCATTTGTTTGATGTCGCTCGTGGGTCTGCCGCCGTTCGCGGGGTTCATCGGAAAGTGGTGGATTCTTTTGGCGCTGGGCAGCCTGAATTCGACGCTCGGTTGGTTTCTCGTGATCGTCGCCGGTGTGAACACGCTCATCAGTCTTTATTACTACCTGCGCCTGGTCGTTCAGATGATGCTTCGCGACGATGGGAAGCCCGTCGTGCGCAGCTCGATGGGCGGCCTCGCTTTGGTGAACGGGTGCGCACTCATGTTGATTCTTCTGTTCGGTCTGGCCCATCCGCTCAAGACCACGACGGATCGATTCTCGAGGGAGGTCTTTCAACCGGAGACAACGATTTCCCTGGACGACTCTTCCCTCGCCTCCGCTCGCAGTGATTCGGTCGACCGATGACGGCTTCAACGATGACCCTTGCGGTGTTGAACGAGTTACTCGTTGCCGAGCAGTGCAACCCGGCTGGGCGTCTTTGGGAGTCCAGCGTTTTCGTCTCCGACGTGAACAGCGAAGCCGAGGGCGTCGTTCGCGCGATGGTTGAGGCGACCGTGGAGCATCGAAGATCACTTACGGCGCTGATTCGTCGCCTCGGCGGGGAGCCCGGTCCTCGCGGGATCGACGTGATGAGCGGCGACCTTCATTTTCAGGAGCTGGGCGAGGCCGTGCCGCGCGTTATTTCCGAGCAGCGCCGCTTGATCGCTTTGTATCAGCGAGCGTTGGAACGACTTGGCGACGAAGCCGAGGCGGTCGCCGTTGTCCGTCAGATTGTCGAGCAACATCGGGCGGATCTAGCGGCGCTTGAGCGCGCTGCCTGCGACGCTTCCACGTCGACAGAGTGAGGCCGTCCGTTCCGCAGGGTCGTTGAACGTTTCAGCCCACGTCAGAGCACGCCGCTTATCGTCAGACTGCCGACGACCCAGCAGTAGAGGGCGAAGTAGTGGAGCCGGCCGCGCTGCACCGTGGTCAGCAGGATCCGTAACGCGACAAGACCGGCGACGAAGGCAACGCCACTTCCCACCAACGTCGGACCCCAAGCCGTCACAGGAGCGCCTTCGTTCGACCGGGAGAGGGTTTCGCCGAGTTCCAGCACGGCTGCGCCGAGGATCGCCGGAACAGCGATGAAGAAGCTGAATTCGGCCGCCCACCGGCGTCTAAGACCGCAAAACGAGGCCACGCAGATCGTCGCCCCACTACGCGAGATCCCGGGAAGAATTGCCAGTCCCTGCATAAGCCCGATGAGGGCGGCGTGCCACCAGGTGAACCGTCCCCAGCCGCGTCGTCCACGTTTTACGAACTTCGTGCCGGCCAGAAGCACACCGGTTGCGATGAGCCCCCAGCCGATCCAGGTGGGTTTTCCAAAGGCAGCCAGCAAGGGTTCTTTGAAACCCAGGCCGATCGTAGCCGTGACCGCCGTCGCCACGAATCCCAGACACGCGATCCGCAATGCGTAACGAGGTCGCGGGCCGTTCCGTTCCAGCTCGCGCAGGAGGCGCCGCGTATAGCGTCGAAAAGTTGGGAAAAAGATAACGACGACGGCTGCAACCGTCCCAACGTGCGTCATGACGTCAAGCCGCAGCATGGTCGGATCATCGGGGGCAAGACCGAGGTGACGCTGAGCGATGGCGAGGTGTCCGCTGCTGCTGACGGGTAGGAACTCGGTAAGTCCCTGCAGTACGCCGAGGATGATCGCCTTGGCGTACGTCAAATCACTCACGAAAGTGTGCCCTCTTCCAGAATGTATCGCGAGCGCATCAGGTATTGTCCCATGGAAACAGCCGTGACGACGACGGTGAGCCAGGCGAGCGTGATTTTCATCGTCTGCGCCTTGTCGACGGAGAACCAAGTTCCCTCGTGGGCGACGATCAGAAGAATCGCCGGGGCGGCGACGCTCTGCATCCACATCTTGATCTTCCCGTGCAACGACGCTCCGAACGCTTTGCCCATTGACTCGTTGAATCCCCGAAGCCCGGTGACCAACAACTCGCGCCCGACGATGACCACGACCATCCACGTCCGAACCTCCGTGACGTTATGGCCATCCGCGTCGACAAAGCCGGTCCCGACGAACAGAATAAACGCTCCGCAGACCAGGATCTTGTCCACGAGTGGATCCAAGATGCGTCCGAACGGTGTTACCAGACCGCGTTTGCGCGCGATGTAGCCGTCCAGGATGTCACTGATGGCCGCGATGACGAACGTCGCCGCTGCGAGGTCGAGCAACCAGGGACGCGGCGCGCGGTGTGAATACTGTCCCACGAGAACAAAAAACACGATCGCAAGCCCGAGCCGAGCGACGGTGATACGATTGGGTAGGTTCAACGAATGTTTCATCTATTCACGACTGGCAGCGATGTTTGCGTGGGCGTTGCGATCAGATCGTAGTCCTTGGATTTTATGCAGCGCACGCCGACAAAATCGCCGGGCGACGCGTCGCACGCTTCGACGATGGTGACGCCATCCACTTGAGGCGCCTGCCCCTGATGTCGGGCTATGACGCTTCCCGACTCGAGAGTCTGGTCGACCAGAACGTCGAATCGATCGGCGATACGCTCCCGTGCCATCGAGAACGCCACCTCCTGTTGAGCGCTCATGAGTGCGTCCACACGCCGGCGCTTCGTAGCGTCGGGAATCTGATCCGCCATTCGACCAGCCGGCGTGTCCGGCTCCCTGGAGTAGGGAAACACGCCCAGCGCATCGAAACCGAAGGCGCGGATGAAGTCCATGAGTTCCTGGAATTCTTCTTGCGTTTCGCCCGGAAATCCGGCGATCAGCGTCGTTCGAACGGAGACGCCGGGGATGCGATCGCGAATGCGTCGCAAGAGCCGCTCGGTCGCGCTGCGGTCGATCCGTCGATGCATGCTCTTGAGGACTCGATCGCTGATGTGCTGCAACGGTATGTCGATGTAATTGCAAACGTGGTCACACTCTGCGATGGCATCGAGCATCTCGTCTGACAGAACGGAGGGGTAGACGTACATAAGGCGAATCCACTTGAGCCCGTCGATCTTGTTGAGCCGCCGGAGAAGAGATGCCAGCCCACCTTCAATCGCATCCTCGCCCAGACCATAGCTGGTCGTGTCCTGTCCGATCAAGATGATCTCTACGGCGCCGTCAGCCACCAACTCCCGCGCCTCCGCCTCGACCATTGCGGGCGGTTTACAATGCATTCGTCCGCGAATCGAAGGAATCGTACAGAACGTACATTTCTGGTCACACCCTTCGCTGATGCGCAGATAGGCGTAATGGCGAGGTGTCAGCCGTAGACGTGCGGTGTCGATCTGCGTAAACGGGTGATAGTCGGACAGAAAGATGTCCGCGACGCGGTCGGCGCGTGGCCGCTGCGTACCGACAACCGCGCGAACGATGTCATCCCGGTTGTTCACTCCGACCAGCGCGTCGATC
>JADFRO010000079.1:6582-10113 GCA_022561255.1 Planctomycetota bacterium
GCGAGTCAGCAGGGCGTCTTTGTCGCGCTGGACGAGGCAGCCGGCGACTACGACACGTTTTAGATTTCCTTGGGCCTTGCGAGCGACGAACTCACGGATAACTTCGTCCGCTTCCTTTCGGGATTCGTCAAGAAAACCGCACGTATTGATGACGGCGACGTCCGCGTCATCCTCGTCAGCGGTGATGATACAGCCCGCCTCGACGAGTTGGCCGAGCATCTTCTCGGAGTCCACCAGATTCTTGGCGCATCCCAGAGAGACGAAGGATATGCGTCTTGGCTCAATCATGCCGGTAAACGACCTCGCTAAACGCTCGTGCCGCCTCGGCGGCCGGTCCGGACGCGGTAGGCGTGAGCTTCGTTAATGCAGAAGCATTGTAGCGTAGCGATTTGGAGACGGCGACCTCTGCAAGGGTACGGCAAACGCAAACGACCCGCCCGGTGAGTAGCCGGACGGGTCTATACTGTTTGCACGCTGCCGTAGGCAGCATCGTCTGCTGTTCTACAACAGCCCACCTATGTTAATCTCCAACGGACCACCTCCTTTAGGAACACGGGACTTCCGCCTCGCACGGCTTAGGCGCCGTGACCAGAGCGGCCTGACCCTTCCCGCAGACCGTCGCCGGCGGGTTGACGCGTACCGATTGGGCGATTGCCCGCAGGGTACTCGACGGAGTCGCCTGATTCGCTCGGAGTCGCCCGGTTTTGCGCCCGAAACGAACCCAGCCTGTCCGCATCTGCAGTTTAGTCGAAACGAGGGTCCGGATTCAAGGGAAATATTGGCCGATGATCTGGATAATTCTCAGCCGGGCTTGATTGTTATCAGACCAAGTGGTCGACGCACGTGCTGGTCTCGCAGAGGGCGACCCGCTAGAATGGCCCCGGGAAGGCGTCTTTCTTTTGGCTCGGCGGCCAAGCGAGACCCTTTGAGGTGGGATTGTCTTGAGTTCCAAGCGAAACGGCATTCGGGCTGAGGTTGGTGAGCGGTGGCGATTTCTCCGCCGTTACGTGCGGAATCCCAACCTCGTTGGCGCCATCGCACCGAGTTCAAAGGCCCTGGCGGCCGCGGTCTGTGAGCCGTTTCGGCTTGCGAAAGGGGCGTCGACCGTCTTGGAAGTCGGGGCGGGAACCGGGGCGGTTACGCGTCATCTGGGCCGGATTCTCCGGGAGGCGGATCGCTTGGACATCTGTGAGATTCAGCCCGAGTTCGCGGACATCCTCGAACACGAGGTACTGTGCAGCCCCGACTTCATCCCGGCGGTGCAGCGCGGTAGGGTCCGCCTGTTACGCCAAGCGGTTCAGACGTTGCCCGGCGAAAATAGGTACGATTTCGTCATCTCCGGGCTGCCATTGTCAGCGTTCGAACTGGTGGAACTTGAGGAGGTTTTTTCGGTTATCCGCCGCTGCCTCAAACCGGATGGGGTCTTCAGCTATTTCGAGTACGTGGGTCTAAGGAAGACCTCGCGAGTGCTCTCGTTTGGACGTCGCCGCGCGCGCATGCGTGACGTTTCGCGCTACCTCAATCAAAACATCCGTGCCCACGAGTTTGATCGCCACACAGTTCTGGGAAACTTCCCGCCTGCGCACGCCCGCCACCTTCGATTCTCGGCGTAGCCGCTACGTTTACGATTGGCCTGCTCTACTGGACCGACTGTTTGCGGATGGTCATGTCGAAATCGCGTACGAGCCCCGCGTACGTTCGCGCCACGATAAAAGCATACAGCCCGATCGCTATCGCACTGCCGATCATGGCTGCGCGCCGCGCCTCTGAGGCACCTTGAGCCATCGCAGTCTGCGAGCTGTCGAACAATTCCACCGGATTGACGAGGTACCAGATGGACGTAAGCGGCGTAAATGGAACCGCAAAGGCGCTGAATTCGCCGCTGGAGCTGCTGGCGATGCCGAAGCCAATCGCCGACACGGAGCCGAACAGACCGATCACGATGGCGATGCTGGACATGACAGCCACCATGTTCGTCCGGCTCCCCATGGAGCGGCGCAACCCGATTACGCAGGCGATCGCGGTGTAGATGACCATCAAAGCGGCGAGTTCGAAGGCTACCTCGAACCAAACCACCGGCGTGGGCTGACCGCGAAAGAGATCGAACAGGCCAAATAGCAACAACGCGACGACGGGACCGATCAACAGCGGCGCGGCAAAACTCACCAACCCGCGTAGTTTTCCCCAAAGGATGTACTCGCTCGTGAGCGGCGTCGTCAGGAGGAGATCCATGGTCTTGGCCTCACGTTCCTTTGTCATTGACGTGGCCGCCATCTGGGTCGCTAAGAGGAGAGCGATGGCGAACTGGGCAAGCGTGATGCCAGCCAGCCATATCGGAACCTGGGCGGGCGGAAACGCGCCGCGCGCGTAGTCGACAAATATGAGGAGCGCTGCCACGGCACCCGCGCCCGTAACGCCCCAACGAATCCAGCCGCCACCAACGGCCCGCGTGGTCGCCTCGCGCCACGCGATGGGGTTCTTCCACACGTGACGCGGCGCCCGCGTCCGCTCACCGGTACGTCGGGTGAACTTCGCCAGCCACGTCCCTACCCACGTCGCTTCGCCGACCTTGGCTCCGCGACGAACGAAGAACATGCTGACGGCGACCAGAAGGGCGGCGAGGAGCGTCGTCCACAAGACGTAGACCGCTGAGGGATAAGCCAGGGCGGTTCGCGCGATCGTTCCATACTCGGTGAGTCGACCGGGGTCTGGTGCGCCAAGACGGTTGAGCGCTACGTCGAGCGCCAAGAACGGGTGGAGCGGCGTGAGCCAACTCATTCGTACACCGTCGATGTTGGCTGGCGCCGCGTCGATCCACGTTCGGCTCCACCCACCCAACAGGTAGATCGACACGAGGTAGGTGGCGATCAGCAGATAAAACGAGAAGATCGTACGCCCCGTTCCGACGCCGACCATCGCGACGAAAATTGCGAGCGCTCCGGTCAGCACGGCGGTGGATCCGGAAAGCGCGAAACTTTCGATGACCTGCCGTGTTGTTACGCCGCCGTACACCATGGTCGTAAGGAAAATCGGAAGGCCCGCAAGGAGCAGCAGAATCACGAAATAAAGACGGCTCATCAGCGATCCGAGAACGATCTGCGCAGCGCTTAGGGGCGTGGACAGCAGGATGTTGAACGTTTGTGCATCCTTTTCCTGCGTAATCGCTGATGCCGTGAAGATCGGCGCGACGAAACACATCAACAAGAGTTGGGCGATCGACGCCCACTTGAACGTCTGGGAAGCCCCCTTGGCAAGTTCGGACAACGATCCGCTTTCGCCGACCATGTGGTACCACTGCACACCGAGAACCACCGATACCAGGACGATCAGGTAAGTCGCTCGAAGCCATAGGTGTCGCGGTCGGCGCGAAGCACCCGAAACCACGCGAACGAGGATCGGGTTGGCGGGTATCAGGTGCCAGAACCAAATCCACAAGCGACTCAGTATTTGGTTCATCGACGTCCCAGCTTATTGCACGATGCCCTTCGTGAGTCGCATGCAGGCCGTTTCCAGGTTGACCTCCTCCTCCCG
>JADFRO010000080.1 GCA_022561255.1 Planctomycetota bacterium
ATCGAGCTGTTCCATCCTACCCATATGGTGGTGGGGCCGTCCTTTGGTTTTGGGAAGGGGCGGAAGGGAACGCCGCAGTTGCTCGCACGGCTGGGGCCTAAATTTGGTTGCGAGGTCCAAATAACCGAGCCCATGCTCCTTCAACTCGATCAAGAGGCGGAACCGCGAATGGTATCCAGTTCGTTGATTCGGAATCTATTGTTAAACGGTCGCGTTGGGGAGGCGGCGTCGTGTCTCGATCGATCGTATGCCGTTTTCGGCGAAGTGGTGCGCGGTGACGGTCGCGGTCGCTCGATCGGTTTTCCGACAGCCAACATTGCACTAGCGGATCAGCTCATGCCCGGGGAGGGCGTGTACGGCGGTCGAGCGATCGTTGGCGACGTCGCGCGACCCTGTGCGATAAGCGTCGGCCACACGCCGACCTTCGGCGGTACGGAGGAACGCGTTGAGGCGCATCTGCTCGACTTCGACGGCGATCTCTACGGTCAGATTATGCGGGTCGAGTTCGAGACGTTCGTCCGCCAGCAGCGGAAGTTCGAGTCGGCGGCAGCGCTCTCGAAGCAGTTGTGTCGTGATGTTGATGCGGTGCGAGATGCTTGCGGGCGACCCGAGCCTCAGGGAACCGGCCGCGAGGGGCGGACGTCATGAGCGGAATCTCGCGCGAAGCGTTTCAAGCGGCAGCCGACCGGATCCGTACGTGGAAGCGACCTCTACTCCTATCGCATACTCAACCTGACGGTGACGCCGTCGGATCACTGATGGCGTTGCGGCATTTTTTCCGTGAGATGGGGATCGACGCTACTGCACTGCTCTTCGATCCGCTGCACGATCGCAACGCGTTTCTCGACGCGCCGGACACGTTCCCTGTCCTGGGAGCAGACCTCTCTCGGGATGTGCTCGACGAGTACGACGGCGTTGTGATTCTCGACACGTGTACCTACAGCCAGCTTGAGCCCATCGCTGATTGGCTGCGGAGTTCGAGCGTGGCGAAGCTGGCGGTCGACCACCATCGAACGCGAGATGATCTTGCCGACGACTACCTGATTGACGAATCTGCGGCGGCCAACTGTTTGATTCTCTATGAGTGGGCGCGTATCGTGGGCTGGGCGATCGACTGCGAGACCGCCGTTGCGCTGTTCGCGGGAATCGCTATGGACACGGGGTGGTTCCGACACTCAAACACGGATCATCGGGCGCTCGGCGCGGCTGCCGAACTCGTGAAACTGGGCGTGAACGCCAACCATCTTGCGCAGAAACTCTTTCAGCGCGAGTCCGCCGGTCGCGTTCGCCTGCTCGGTACTGCGATCGCGACGTTGCAGTTTATCGCGGGCGGATTCGTAGCCATGATGACGCTCACGCGGGAGGCGATGGTCGCCGCCGACGCGACACAGGCGGACACGGAGGATATCGTTAACGAACCGCTGCGGATTTCGGCTGTTCGAGCGTCCATTCTTCTCACCGAGGCGAATGACGGCGTCGTCCGCGTCAGTTTCCGCAGCAAGACGCCACTCGACGGCGCTGACGCATCCGTCGATCTGGACGTCTCCGTCGTCGCCCAGACGTTCGGCGGGGGTGGACACGTGCGGGCGGCGGGCGCGCGTGTTACCGGTTCGATGTCGGATGTGCAGGAACGCATTGTGCGGCATTTCGAGGAACTGTTGGCGAACGCCTGATGGGTGTCGCTCCGCGGTATTTCAGAGCATCGTGTGCGTGTAGGCCGCAACCTCACACGGACGACCGTGAATAAGGGTAGATCGTGAAGCCACCATCAAACCAACCACAGACGCCTGCGCTCGACGAATTGCACAAGTTCCTCCACGCCGCAGCTGAGCGTGAAGCGTCGGACGTTCATCTGGTTCCGGGCTATCCGGTGACGTACCGGATACACGGCGAACTTGAGGCGGTCGGTGAGACCGAACTCGGCGCCGACGAGGTTCGTCAGATGGTCGAATCGATCCTCCCGGACCGCTTGGTTGCCCAGCTCGGCGACGGAAAAGGGTTCGACTGCTCTCTCTCCTTCACGCACAAGAACAAGCCGTGCAGGTTTCGCGCGAACGTCTTTCTCTCCCAGGGAAGTTGGTGTGCATGCCTTCGACATGTCCCCGATGTGATCCCCTCGTTTGACTGGATGGGGTTTCCCGAGGGACTCGCCCAACGGCTGATCTCCTACACGAACGGGCTCGTGATCATCACGGGTGTGACGGGCTCGGGTAAGTCGACGACCCTGGCCGCACTGATCAACCTGATCAACAATCAGGGCGGTCGCCGCGTCATTACGATCGAAGAGCCGATCGAGTACGTTCACCGTCGCGCCAGCTCATGTGTGATCACGCAGCGCGAAATCGGTCGAGACGTGGATTCGTTCTTCGACGGTCTAAAGTACGGGCTTCGGCAGGATCCCGACGTTGTGCTGATCGGCGAGATTCGCGATCCTGAGACGGCACGCATGGCGCTGAGCGCAGCCGAAACGGGGCATCTCATTCTAACGACCCTACACACCAAAGATGCGAAAGGGGCGGTCACCCGATTTGTGGACCTGTTTCCCCATGACGCTCAGGAGGACGTGCGAACGCAGTTAGCGCTTAGCCTTCGGTCGGTCGTGAGCCAACATCTTCTACCTCCGACAACCGCCGGTGATCGTCGGGCACTCGCGTTGGAAATCCTTCACGTCAACCAGCCCGTTCGGGTGGCGATCAAACTTGGAAAGATCGAGTCGATCGACTCCGCGATTCAAACCGGTAAGCGCGACGGGATGATGACGCTGGACGAGGATCTGCACCGGCTGGCGGCGGCAGGGCGCATTACGGCGAAAACAGCGCGGCGGTTCGCCAAGGACGTTGAGCGAATGGCGGGGTTGCGGTAGGGCCGGAAACGCTTCGGGCACGCGCTGCGCTCGCTAGAGCTAGAGGGGTTCCTCCACTTCCGCCTGGCGTGTGATTCTGATGGCCAAGTGGTCTTTGAGTTTACCCAGACGACCTGCGAACTTGTTTCGCCCTTGAACCCGCAGAATCATATCCGCGTCGATCGGCTTGTCGGTTTGCAGGATGTCGCCCGGTTGGAGGCTCATCAGCTCTCTCAAGGTGATTGACGTTTGTCCAAGATACGCGACGACGTCCACTTCTGTAGCACCTAGTCCACGGGCGATCTCCTCGCTCTTGTCCTCCACCGACGAACGTCGCTGATACGCAAGCCACCCCTGCGAAAGGAGTTTCCCCATGACCGGTTCGATCACATTGAACGGTATGCAGAGGCTCATGGTTCCGGCCCGTCCGCCCATCTTGATCTCAAACCCAAGTACCACGACGACCTCGTTGGGGGCGACAATCTGCACCAGGTGCGGGTTGCTTTCGACCTCTACGATCTTGAACTCCACTTCGGTGATTTCCGACCAGGATTCCGTAAGCGAAACGAGAGCGCGGGTGTTGATGCGCGTCACGAGACGTTGCTCGATCATCGTCAACGGGCGCTGAGGGATAAAAAGCTCAGAGTTCGATCCGCCCAACAGGCGGTCGATGATCGGGTAGATGATGAGGGGGCTGATCTCCAGGCAAAGCTGTCCCTCGAGCGGCTCCGCGGAGAGCAGGTTAAAATTCGTCGGGTTAGGTAATGAGTGGATGAACTCGCTGTAAGTTAGCTGCTCCGCGCTGGCGACGCGAATCTCGACGATCGTGCGGAGAAACCCGGAGAGAAACGCGCCGAAGTTTCTCGCGAACGACTCGTGGATTCCTTCCAAGGCGCGCATCTGCTCCTTGCTGACGCGTTCGGGACGTTTGAAGTCGTAGGGGTAGACTTCCTTCTTAACCAACGCGGAGCGCGAAACCGGGGCCTCAGCGGCGGTCTCGACGCCGCTGGTCTCAACCGCGGCAAGTAGTGCATCAACTTCGCTTTGATCAAGAACGTCGGCCATCAGGCCCCATCTCCCTCGCGGTCGGCGCGCTACGCTCACGCACCGTTACCTACGCATGTAACCTATCGGGCGTTGCGAGCGAGGGACTTGAGGGCCCCTGTGACGTACCCATGCTCCCAGGTCTAACGGGCCGCCTTCCGTTGCCTCGTCGTGGGGCGGTGATGAAGTCGTGGCTATAACATGGCCTCGAATCGCTCGAAAAAGTCGGGGAGTGTCTTAGCGCAACATCCAGGGTTGGTGATTAGCACACCCGGACACCGAAGTCCTGCCAGCGCAAAGCTCATCGCCATTCGGTGGTCGTCGTATGTTTCGATGGTCGTCGGTTTCACTCGCTCGGGCGGTGTGATGTGCAGTCCGTCAGCTCGTTCCACAACGGTTGCTCCCAGCTTGGTCAGCTCACTTGTTAAGGCCGCAAGCCGATCTGTTTCCTTGACCCGAAGGTTGGCTACGTTGCGGATGTTTGTGGCACCATCCGCGAAGAGTGACAGGACCGCTAATGTCGGGACGGTGTCGGGCATCATGTTGAGGTCCACGTCGACCCCAGTCAGCGACGCCCCGTCGGGCGGACCCGTTACCGTTAAAGCGTCGCGCTTACGCTCGACGCGACATCCCATTTGGCCGAGCACGTCGACGAAACCGACGTCGCCTTGCAGGCTGTCGGGTGTGAGACCGGTCACGGTGACCGTCCCGCCAGCCACCGCTGCTGCCGCAAGAAAGTAGGTGGCGTTGCTGGCGTCGGGCTCGATGTCGTACGTGGCGGCTGTGTAGCGCTGTGTGGATGCGACGATGAACTTCGCCCCGCTGGGTTTGTATTCTTCGATCACCGAAACGCCGAATCGTTCCATCATCGCCGTGGTCATCGCCAGATAGGGCACGCTCGGCACTTCGCCGGTCACGTCGATCAACACGTCCCCCCGTGCGAACGGTGCGACCATTAGCAGTGCGCTGACGAATTGGCTCGATTCAGGTGAACAGAAGGTGACGGTTCCGCCGCGCAGCCCGTCTGCGTGGACGACGAGTGGCGGATAATCTTCTAGCCCGAGGAATTCGACGCGCCCACCCAGCGCTCGCAGGGCAGAGACCAGAGCGCCGATCGGCCGCTGCCGCATCCGGGCGACGCCGTCGAGGTGAAAACGGCCGTACCCCAGCGACGCCAACGCCGTACAGAATCGCATGGTCGTACCGGAGTTGCCGCAGGCCAGCTCCGCTTCGCTGGCGGGCACGCTTCCGCCGCAACCGGTGACCTCGGCTCGACAGCTCGCTTCGTCGAGCGTGATCGCAATGCCAAGCTCCCCGAGCGCGGCGATCATCAACCGCGTGTCCTCGGCGAACAAGAGGCCGCGGAGGATGCTCGTTCCATCCGCCAGCCCGGCCAGAATCAGCGCACGGTTGGTGATGCTCTTCGACCCGGGAAGCGTAACGGTAGCCTCAAGCGGACCGCTCGCCTGTTTGCATTGATGGGCGGACACAACCATAAGGATATGTCAGGAGTTGGGCCGGTGGAACCTTCGTCGCCGCGGGCTCACCGGCCAGCCTCCGACGCAGAGAGGCGGTCGATGAGTTGGTCCAGATCCTCGATGGTATGCTGCGGCTCGCCGCCCCCAGGTGCCGGAGCGCTTTGGTAAATTCCGTCGTCCCGCCGGACCCTTACCGTCCGCCAGCCCAACGCATTGGGGGCCACGAAGTCCTTCGCGGCGTTGTCCGCGACGTAGGTGCAGCAACACGCCTCGACGCCGAGGCGCTCGGCGATCAGCTCGAAGGCGCGGGGGTGAGGTTTCGACAGTCCTGCTCCCAATTCGCCTGTCACGATGATTTCATCGAACCGGCGGGTGAGTCCCAAGGCGTCGATCTTGTTACGCTGCTGTTGGGCGGGGCCATCCGTGATCAAGCCGAGTTTGTATCCCTCGCGGAGATGCTCCAAAACGGGCGGAACACCCGGGAAGAGCGTTATCGTCGGTTTGTGCGCGCGGTACGCCGCGATCATCCGCGTGATGAACTCCTTGTCAGCGGGCTGACCGAGTTGGACGAGAAGCTCGTTGAACACGCGCGAGCGATGTTGCGTGTCGAATAGGCGTTCCATTTCCGCCACAGCCGTTTGTACGTCGCCTAGCCTGTGGGCGAACGTTTCGGCGACGGCCGTAAATCCGCTGAAAGCGAACTGCCGCTCGGGGTAGAGCGTATCGTCCAGATCGAACACGATGGCTCGTTGGTCAGGCATCATCGTCGGGCGGTTTTGCTGCGTGTGGTCGACATCTTTTGGGTCAGCTTCGATGCGCCGTTCACGAATACGGACTGGTCGAAACGGAGCATCGCGACGTCATCCTTGAAACCGGTCGAGCTGATCCGAGGCGTACGGCCCAGATGTTCCTGCAGGATCCACTTGGGAAAATCAGCGCCGGCGTGAATGGCCAGGGGAACGCCGCCACCGAATCGGGGGTTGATCTCGATCACGCGGATTCGCCTGTCTCGCGTGACGATGCACTGCACCGTGATGACTCCGCGACAGTCGCCCAAGACCTCGGCCACTTCTCTTCCGATAGCCATGATCGCGCGGTTCTTGACTACGACGCTCTTGCTTACCTCGCCGGCGCGGACTTCGAGTCGTTTTCGAGGAACCACGCAGCGCGGCACGCCGTCGAGCCCGGTGTAGACATCGAGGGTGTGTTCTATGCCCTCGACGAACTCCTGAACGATGGGATCCTCAACGAGCTTGCCGAACGAGCGCAACTCGTCTCGGTTACGCACAACGTAGTTGCCCATCGCGGCGCTGCCCTTACGGGGTTTAAGGAAATAGGGGAAGCGGTGCCGCTTTTTCTGCATCACCTCGCGCCAGGTCCAAGTATCCGGCGTGTCGAGCCCGGCCTCTTTGAGCTTGTCGAACGTTGCCAGCTTGTCGCGGCAGACCTGGATGACCCCCTTGGGTGAAACGAGTGCCCGGCAGCCACGTTCCTCGAAGCGTGGGGAGGCGCCGGCCAGGTCAATCAGGTCGGAATCGATCAGGGGGATCAGCAGGCCGATTTTGTGGCGGCGTACGATGCTCAGGAGTGTATCGATGTATTGGCGGGACCGGATCGTTGGAACGAGGTGGGCGACGTCGACGCAATGCATTCCCGGTGACAGGCTGCTCGCGTCGGTTCCGTGGATTTCCAGCTTGATCTTGAGGCGTTTCGCGGCTGCGCGGAACGAGTCGAGCAGCTCGATCCGTCGTCCGACGCAAGTGAACAGCAACCGGACGGCTCCGCCGGAGTGAGCTCGGGATGCTGAACGTTTCTTGGGTGGCACCGTTTTCACTCGCTCGCCAGGGTACAAGACTCGACTTGCCGCCGCATCGCTCCTTTATACCACCTCACCCGCTCCGGCCAAGACCGCAAGCCGCCCGCTGCGACGAGAACTTGTCGCGCCAACCGCAAACGTTACCCTGGGGCGCCGTGGATGCTATTGTGATAAGTATCGGTACGGAACTCACGGCTGGGCAAGCAGTCGACACGAACAGCGCGTGGATTTCGTCCAAGCTCAACGGCGTTGGCGTGAAGGTAGCCAAGCACGTCACGGTCGGCGACCACTTGGCCGTCGTTACCGACGCGATTCGTGACGCCATCGCCCAGGCCGACCTCGTGGTCATCACTGGCGGCCTTGGCCCGACGCCGGACGACCTGACGCGGGAGGCGATCGCCGATGCCGTCGACGCTCCCCTCGAAGAGCACTTGGAAGCTATCGACCAGATTCAAAACTTCTTCAAGCGGTTGGGACGCTCCATGCCGGAGTCGAACCGCTGCCAAGCCATGATGCCGGCTGGAGCCCGCGTTGTGCCGAACCTCCGGGGTACCGCACCGGGAATCGCGCTGCGGTGTGGAAAGTGTACGCTCTATGCGCTCCCCGGCGTCCCGTTTGAGATGGAGGCGATGTTTGAATCGCACGTTCTACCCGATCTGGCTGCCGCTTCGGACGGCGCGTGCTGCTTGTCCGGAAGTGTGAAATGTTTCGGAATCTCGGAGGCGAGTCTAGGGGAAACTCTGGCAGATCTTATGGATCGAGACCGAAACCCCGTCGTGGGTACGACGGGGTCGGATGCCGTGCTTACCGTGCGAATCCTGGCGTCTGGAAAGAGCCGTGACGAGGCTAAGGGTCTACTTGACAAGGACCGGTTGGAAATCCGTCGGCGTCTCGGGTCCGCCGTTTTCGGGGACGAAGCGGCGACCCTTCAGAGCGCCGTAGGCACCCTTCTGCTCGAGGCCGGAAAGACGGTTGCAACGGCCGAATCGTGTACCGCAGGGATGCTCGCGGCGTGCTTGACGGAAGTCCCGGGAAGTAGTGGTTACTTTCCGCGCGGCTACGTGACCTATAGCAATGAGTCGAAGGTCGCAATGCTCGGCCTGGAACAATCACTGATTGACGAGCACGGCGCGGTGAGCGGGCCCGTCGCTGAAGCCATGGCTGTCCGATGCCGTGATCGGGCGTCGGTTGATTTCGCACTAGCGATTACGGGAATCGCGGGTCCGTCCGGTGGTTCTGAGCCGGATAAACCCGTGGGGCTGGCATTCATCGCGCTGGCCGGTCCAGCCGGCGTCGAAGTGAAGCGTTTTCTGCTCGGGGATTACCTCAGCCGGGCCCAGATTCGTGATCGCAGTTGCCAGTTGGCTCTGAATCTCTTGCGTCTTCACTTGCTCGCGACCGATACTGCCTAGCGGAAGCTATTTCGGTTTTCGTTGGTCGGGGTGGCAGTTCACGGAACTCGGGGCGATATGCGGGGTCGCCGTGTCGCGCACTTGCGGTAGGGGTTCGGCAGCGCTAGAATACCAGGCCTGGTTCGGGCGATGTCGCGGCGCGGGCGTTCGCGCTGTGAATTGCGGAGTGTGCCAGGCGGGTTTCAGGCCGGGCGAGATATGCAAACCAATCCAGTCAGCGACTACTTCTACAACATCTACCAAACCGTGCGAACCATCCTGATCGGGATGCGAATATCGCTAAAATACTGTTTTGCAAAGACCGTGACGCTCCAATACCCAGACGTCGCCCCCGCGCTCCAACCGCGGTACCGGGGGTTTCATTTCTTCGAAATTGAGAAATGCATCGCGTGCGATCTCTGTGCGAAGGCCTGCCCCGTCGATTGCATCTACATCGAGAAGACCGGTCCGCGAAAGATCGACAAAGCGACCAACATCGCCGCCGGTGGCAAGATGACGCGCTTCGCGATCGACTATGCGAAGTGCATGTTCTGTGCGTTGTGCGTCGATCCCTGCCCAACGGAATGTATTCACATGGGCAACCTGCACGACCTCTCCGGGTACGACCGCGAGAGCATGATCGTCGAATTCACGGATCTCGCGAAGCAGGGGCTTCAGACGCCTCAGCCGCTGTGGATGCAGAAAGATGAACTCCCGGATTGGGCGCAGAAGCGTAAGGACGACTGGGTCGAGTTCGTGAACTCGTCCGACAAACTGAGTAACGACAACGTTCGGCGGCGCGAAGAGATGGTGAAAGCGGTCGATCCAGCCGTCTGAGTTGGTTGTTCCCGTCGTTTGGAACAGCCTGTGAGAAGTTGATTCGATGATCTTGACTCTAACGTTAGCCCGACTTGCTTCTGTTGCGGGTGGTTCCATAGTCGCGGCGCCTCCCGCGCATGCCGACACGAATCTCGAGCTCGTCCTGGGGATAGGGCTGTTCGCGATTGCGGGGTTTGGCATGGTTCTGGGCGGGCTGGTTATCGGTAGGATTGCTCGCCCGGCGATGCCTCACCCTGAGAAAGGCGCGGCGTACGAGTGTGGTGAGCCGGCCATCGGGGATAGCTGGGTTCAGTTCGATCTGCGGTTCTATACGGTCGCCTTGGTATTCATCGTCTTCGACGTTGAGCTCGCGTTGCTCTGGCCTTGGGCTGTGACGTTCAAGTCCATGGGCGCGCCGGCGTTTTGGGCCTTCTTTGTGTTCTTTCTGTTGATTGCGATTCCGTTCTTGTACGAATGGAAGTCGGGCTACTTGAATTGGGTTCGGTCAAGCACGGGGCAGGAGCGGTCGTCGGTCTTGGACGAGCCTGATGCGTCGGTTATGGCGGAGGCTCCAAGCCAAATCGACATCGGCGATCCGCCTGGTGTAACCACCGAG
>JADFRO010000081.1 GCA_022561255.1 Planctomycetota bacterium
TTGATGCCGATCTTCTTAAGCATCCAGTTGCACAAATCCTGATAAGCAACGAGATGACATCCCCACCCGCAGAGAAACCTCCCGAAGATCAGCGTGCCCAGTAGCGCCGTCGCGAAGAAAATCAGACCGGCGTTGATCTTCCCCTCGTTGATGGCGAACATCGCCTCAGCCGGTTCGATCGGGGAGATCGTTTTGCCCGCGACAAGCCAGTGAACGATATGTCCGATAATCAGCAGATGGACCACCACCAACGACAAAGCTCGCCAGCGACTCATGGTCGACTTGCGAATTTTTCCCTTGGCCGGCGCAAGCACCGGCAAGGCGACCGCAGCCGATCTCGATCCGGGCGATCTCTTGTCCTTGGTTGACTTGGTAGCGTATGCCGTCATCGCACACCCAGCAGAATCCGATCCCAAACGACGTAAGTGTTCCTATCTTCTATCATACACCCCCGCAGTGCCCGCCGACCACTAGGATCTGAATCCATCGGGGTGCGTCGACGACCGAGAACCCGGGTTCACGCCTTGCGACAGCCTTACGGAACGGGGACAATCACCGCTCTAGCCTCGGAAGAAACCTTCCGGGCGGAAAAGCTGCAAAAATGACCGATGAGTCCGAAAACCCATCCGCCGTCGCCCGACGGCTCGACGAGCATCGGCAGGCGCTTCCACAGCTAGCCGAGCGCATCCACCGTGAGCTGCTGATGGAACTCCACCGTCGCGGTATCGCCACGATCGACAACATTCACGACGCTGCACGGCGACAGCTCGGTGAACAACTCAGTGAAGCCGCGGGCGATCCGAATCAGGCTGAACGCGACCGGTGGGACGAACGCGAGCGTGAATTGGTCGAGCAGATAACACGCGAGTACGTCTGTCAGCACTTTACGATCGCCGATGTGGACGATCTGGTGAACCTGACGCTCAAGCGCGAGGAAATCTACAATCTGGAGATCGTCGCCAACCAGACCAACGTCTCCTTCCGCGAGTTGGCCGACAACGTCCAGCGGTTTTGCAAGCTGCCGCTCGGTGAAACGCGCCTCGCACCGGCTGAGGTCGTCGGAACGCGCGTCGCACTTACGCGGCACTTGATCAGCGATCAGCTCGAGTTCATCGGCATCGCCAAGAATCACCTGACCATACGCGACTTCGACGACATTACCCGCCGCATGCTCGGAAGTGATACGGGGATGGGGCGCATCGGCGGCAAAGCGGGTGGAATGATCCTGGCCCAGCGCATTCTCGCAGCAGCGGAGAAGGATAAGACGCCCTACCTTCCCCTCGCTGTTCCGGAATCGTACTACCTGCGCAGCGACGTCGTCGAAGATTTTCTGCGCCTCAACCGGCTCGACGAATACCAAACCCAAAAGTACAAGGACATCGAGGACGTCGCCCGCGAGTATCCACTCATTCGCGGCATCTTTCGGAACGGCGAGTTCCCACTCAAGATCATTCAGGAGCTCCGCCGCATTCTCGATCGCATCGGTACGCACCCGTTGATCGTTCGGTCCTCCAGTCTGCTTGAGGATCGCCTGGGTACCTGTTTTTGCGGGAAGTACGCCAGCGTGTTCGTCGCCAATCAAGGTCCGCTCGAGCAGCGCCTTCGCGCGCTCCTCGGGGCGATCGCCGAGGTTTACGCGAGCATCATGGGCCCCGACCCGATCCTCTATCGCCGTGAACACAATCTGATCGACTACGTCGAGGAGATGGCTGTCCTCATCCAAAAGGTAGTCGGTTTTCACTTTGGCGACTTCTTTTTACCCGCCTGCGCGGGCGTGGCCTTCTCTCGCAATGAGTATCGCTGGTCGCCGCGCATCAAGCGTGAAGACGGGTTGCTTCGGATCGTCATGGGGTTGGGCACACGGGCTGTGGATCGACTGGGGTCGGATTACCCTCGAATGGTCGCTCTGGGTGAACCGACGCTCAGGCCGGAGTCCAGCGTAAAGGACATCCTCCGCTGCGCGCAGCACACGATGGACGTCATCGATCTTAAGAAGAACCGCCTTCGATCGATCCCGCTGCGAGAACTTCTACAAAGCGGCAACGACTTTCCCATGCTCGACAAAATTGTTTCCGTTCATCGCGACGGCGAGCTGTTCTTGCCGACCGGGTCACTCGTTAGCGACGAACCGGCGAACCTCTGCGTGACCTTCGCCAAGCTACTGCGCGAGACGCCCTTCGTTCAGCGCGTTCGCGGCATGTTACGCCGTCTCGAAGACGTGTACGGCGTACCCGTGGACATGGAGTTTGCCTGTGACGGCGAACGATTCTACGTCTTACAGTGTCGAACACAGTCGCAGTTGCACGACGAGGGCCCCGTCACCGTTCCGGAGGACATCCCGGATAAGGACGTTATCTTCGATGCCCGTCGCTTCGTACGCACCGGGCTGATCGAAGGAATTGAGCACATCGTCTATGTCGACCCGGAAGGGTACGACGCCTTGCCCACCAGAGAGCAGCGCATCGAGCTGGCCAGGGTCGTTGGTCGCATCAACCACAAGCTGCCCGCCAAGTCCTTCATACTCATTGGTCCCGGACGATGGGGCAGCAATGACGTGCTCCTGGGCGTACCCGTGCACTATGCGGACATCAACCGCTGTCGAATGTTGATCGAAGTCGCTCGACAGAAGGACGGCTTCGCGCCCGAAGTGTCGTACGGCACGCACTTCTTTCAGGATCTCGTGGAGGCGGGCATCCACTATCTGCCGCTCTATCCCGATGAACCGGGTACGCGGTTTAACGACGCGTTTCTAGGGTCCAGTGCCAACCACCTCGCTGCGATACTGCCAGCCGATGCAGATTTCGCCAACGTCGTTCGTCTGGTCCGCGTTTCCGACGCCGGCGGCGGTCGCAAGCTCACCATCGCTATGGACGGCGAGACCGACACAGCCGTCGCCTTTTTGAAGTAACCGATCTTCGAGCGCGCTGCATCCGTCGTCCGCAGAAGGCCTGCCGCGCGCAAAGAAAAGCCCGCGAATCGTTTGATCCGCGGGCTATCAAGTTCGTGACGACCCGCCGGCAGGCGACTCTGCGTTGCGCCCGCCAGAGCGGAGCCGTCGTAAACTTCTTTCCCCCTCTGCCTTTCGCGAAGACAGCTCGCTTACGATTGAGAATCGTCGAGCATCTCGCGAAGTTGCTGATTCTCGCGGCGCGTCGCCTCCAAATCGAACAACATGTACTTGATGCTCAGACGTACGAAGTCGATGCTCTCCTGCAGACTGCTCACCGTCTCTTTCAATTGACGATGACGCGCTTGAGTCTGCTCGGCGAGCATCTCGAGTTTATCACGCTCACCCGCAGGAAGCGTCGCGATTTCCGCGATCAGTTCCCCCAGTTTGCGCTGAAACGTTTCCTCATTCATTGGTCTTCAACCCCCCAATAACCTTTTCACTCACCCGGATCCATAAACCCATCTCCACCGCTCGCTCTAGAAGCGGCGCGGAGCGACCGGACAGTCGTACTTTCCACACCATGCACCCGATGTTCCAGCCGCTGCGACATCGAAGGTTTTCTGTCCGACGACGATAAGTCCTGTTTTAATAAGTGGTTATAGTTCCACTCCGCGAGAGCCCACAGCGTCACGACGCTTTCGGATGTGCCGACGGCGTTGCAAAAAAGCAACAACGCCGATGCTCAAAACGAGCACCGGCGCAACGAGATCGGGTTGAGGAAAGAGTTATCGGACCAAGAAAAGCCGCCGCGACCTTTGGCCGGGGAATTTTTTCGGCGAGCGGGCTGCTACGGCGCGTCCACCCGGCGGATGTTCGCCCCGACGCGCGCCAGCTTTTCCTCGATGCGCTCGTATCCGCGATCGATGTGATACGCCCGGTGAACGAGCGTTGTTCCCTTGGCGATCAGCCCCGCCAGAATGAGGCCGGCTGAGGCGCGCAAATCGGAGGCCATCACAGGAGCGCCCACGAGGCGCTTGATACCTTCAATGATTACCGTCGGACCCTCCTTGCGCAGGTGGGCCCCCATGCGATTGAGTTCGCCCACGTGAAGGAACCGGTCCGGATAAATCTTTTCCGTAATCACACTGTTTCCGTCCGCAAGACACAGCAGAGCCATCGCCTGCGCCTGAAGATCCGTCGGAAAACCGGGATAGGGTTGGGTGGTAATCATGACCGGTTCGAGCCGGCGCGAGGACGAAACCGCGATTCCCTTTTCGCCCCGTTCAACGATGACACCGACGCAGCGCAGTCGATCGACGACGGCACGCATATGCTCGATACGTGCACCGATCAACTCGAGGTCGCCGTTGGTGATCGCCCCGGCAATCAAGAACGTTCCCGCCTCGATTCGATCGGGAATGACACGATGCTCTGTGCCGCGAAGCGACAACACGCCCTCGATGACGATCTCCGGCGTTCCGTACCCCGAGATGCACGCCCCACAGGCGTTGAGATACTCAGCCAGGTCCACGAGTTCCGGCTCGCACGCCGCCGACGTGATGACCGTTCGACCCACGGCCAGCGTCGCCGCCATCATGACGTTCGCCGTTGCCGTTACGGACGATCCAAACGGACCGCCCAGAAAAATATCGCTACCCGTAAGCCTCTTGGCTCGAAGAAGAACGTCGCCGTTGACCAGTTCAAAGTCGGCGCCCAGCGCCCGCAATCCCTGAATGTGCAAACCGATGGGTCGATCGCCGATCGCGCAACCGCCCGGCATCGCCACCTGAGCACGTTTCCTTTTCGCAAGCAGAGGCCCCATCACGCAAACGCTCGCACGCATCTTGCTGACCAGTTCATACTCGGCGTGAGCGTTCATCTCATCCTCGACCGTAAGATGCATCGCACCCTCGTCGTCGCGGCGCGACTTGACGCCCAACCGAGCCAGCAGTGTCTGCATCTGACGAACGTCCGCGAGATCGGGGACGTTGTGCAGCACCGTTTCGCCCTCGACCAAAATCGTGGCTGCCATGATCGGAAGCGCCGCGTTCTTGGCGCCGCTGATGTTGATCTCGCCTTTGAGACGGTTTCCGCCTATCACTTCGAAGTGTTGCACAATCCAGTCTCCTACGTCTCGGATGACGCTCGTGAAAACACAAGAACGCGCTCCCGTCGAGTCACACGATCCTTCCAACTCCCGCGATGCACAAGTTCGCCTTCCTTGGACATGATGTCCACGACGGCTGATTCCTGCCCGTCGCCGATTTCGACCAGGACAATCCCCGAAGGTGTGAGCAGCTCCGGACCCTCTCGGGCGATTTGGCGGTAGAACGACAGCCCGTCCGCTCCGTCACTTAGGGCGATCGTCGGCTCGTAGTCGCGAACGGCCGCGTCGAGCCCAGCCATCGCTTCCGCAGCCACGTAGGGCGGGTTGCTCATCAAGACGTCAAACCCGCGCTCGGGCACGATTCCCTTTGGCAGCGCCAACCCATCCGCCTCGACAAACGTAATGCGAGAAGCCACGGCGTGTCGCCGGGCGTTCTGCTCCGCGATTGCGAGCGCTTTAGGTGAAACGTCCGTCGCAAACGCCGTAGCGTTTTTAAGCTCACAAAGGGTTGCCACGATGACGCATCCACTGCCCGTCCCGAGGTCCAACAGTAGCGGTTTGGTCAGGCTCGCTCGGCGACAGTGGTCCACGGCGCACTCGACGAGCGTCTCCGTCTCGCCGCGCGGGATCAAAACGTCCGGCGTCACCCGAAACGCCAGCGAAAAAAACTCCTTCTCGCCCACGAGATAAGCGACCGGTTCGCCCTGTGCCGCTCGGCGAACCAACTCGCGGTAGTGCTTGACCCTCGCATCGTCGAGCACGTCGTCGAATCGCGTGTATAAATCGATCCGTCGACAGCCCGCCACGTGCGCAAGCAACACCTC
Source organism: Planctomycetota bacterium (assembly GCA_022561255.1). GTDB lineage: Bacteria > Planctomycetota > Phycisphaerae > UBA1845 > UBA1845 > JAJRUK01. Next base: position 5,822 of record JADFRO010000081.1, read on the forward strand.
GGCAGCAAGCCTCGCATCGTCGAGCCGCTGCCGTTGGAAATACTCACTGGTCCACGACAAGAGCCGTGCCAGTGACCATCTCGTCTCTTCGGCGTTCGCCAAGATGCTCATCGCTGTTTGCCGACCCTCTCACCAAGTGCGTAAGGCTATCCATCGCTGATTCGCACAAACGGCTGCGCTCAACTCACGCTACTCCCCGCGTCGATCGGCGACTCCGGCGATACGAGGATCACCCGACTGTGGTCCGAGCTGGAAGCTGCCAGCAGCATCCCCTGACTTTCCAACCCGCGCATCATGCGCGGTGCGAGGTTCGCGACGATCACCAGATCACGCCCTACCAGTTCGTCGGCCGTGTAAAACCCTCGCAGCCCCGCACAAATCTGCCGCTGTTCGTCGCCGAGGTCCACTTTCAACACGATCAGTTTGTCGGCGTTGGGATGGTCGCTCGCTTCGATGACGCGCCCCGTGCGAAGCTCGATCTTCGCAAAATCATCAAAGGTAATCGTGTTCGATGGCGATTCCGCACCCTGGTCCGTCATGCGTAGCTCTCCGGAGTTACCGTTTTCTCGACCCGCCGCTTTCGCCAAGTCTACGCCGCGCCCCACGGGCACGCAATGCGACCAACCGATACCGGAACGCCATTTCACGCTCCTGTGTCCCAAACGGCGGGCTCTCCTGCGGAGCGCAGTTCGCCCGCGCGGTTCCTCCATCTCTTATGTTCCGCCAAGGCCGGCTGACCCGGCATTCGAGTACGACGGTTGCGCTCGACTTAAAAAGGTTGGCGAATCCTCGACCGACGCCTACAATCCGAATCGAAAGGCCAACCGCACGCCATGACCGTTTATCCGCTTGTTTTCGAGCCCATCTTCAAACGCCGCATCTGGGGCGGACGGCGCCTGGCCTCGATACTCGCCAAGACGCTGCCCGCCGATCAGCCGATCGGCGAATCATGGGAAATCGCTGACCTTGAGAACGACCAATCCGTCGTGGCTGTCGGCCCCGAACGTGGCAAAACGCTCGCGCAGCTCGTTGCGCAATGGGGCGATGAGCTGATCGGCCGAGCACCGCTGGTGGACGGTCGATTCCCTCTGCTCATCAAGTTTCTCGACGCGCGGGATACCTTAAGCGTACAGGTCCACCCCGACCGAGCCATGGCCGCCCGACGCGGTGGAGCGGTCCGAATCAAAAACGAAGCCTGGTATGTCATCGACGCCGATGACGACGCGTTTATCTACCGAGGGGTCAAGAGCGGCGTCGACGCCGACGCCCTGCGACGATCGATCGATCGCGGTGACATCGAATCCGTTTTGATCAAAGTGCCCGCACGGCGTGGCCACTGCTTCTACTTGCCCAGCGGAACCGTTCACGCCCTCGGCGCCGGCGTCACAGTGGCGGAGGTTCAAACGCCCAGCGACGTCACCTATCGGATGTTCGACTTCAACCGCGTGGATGAAGCCACGGGAAAACAGCGCGAGCTGCACGTCGAGGAAGCCCTAGCCTGTGCATGCTTCGATCCCGTTCCCCCCGAAGCGGAGTCGCCGCAGCACCTGGCCAGCGTTTGGACGTCCGTTACGAGTCTCGTTCGTAGCGAATCCTTCGTGATCGAGCGCGTCCGCATGGTGGACGGCGTCGAGCAGGAAATCCCCTACGCTGAAATGGTGATCTGGATGGTTCTCGAGGGCTACGGTACCATCGCCTGTGATGGGCTGCCCAAGCCGTTGGAGTTCACGGTAGGCAACACCCTGCTGCTGCCCGCAGGGTTGAAAAACGGGCGGGTTCGAGCGAACGAAAACTGTATGTGGCTGGAAGTCTCCGTACCGATCGAGAGTTCACTCACCGGCTTCGACAGGCCTGAGCGTGAAAAACCGCAGAGTTCGTCGAGCACCGGCGGCTACGTCGATTTGAACGTGCCCCAGCGCAGCGGTCCGTCGACTGGCGGCGGCGATTAACGATCGGTACGCTTGACGCGCCGGCTCGATCCGCGCACGGAGACCGGGAACAAAGGGGGTTTGATGTGAAGCCTTACGCAATGCTTGCTGAGTCGACGAACCAAACCAGCAAAACACTTTATCTGATCACCGGCGTCTACGTGGTCATCGGGTTTCTGCTCGCGATCTTCTCCGCCAACAACGGCGACCGAATGGGAACGTTTCTGGGCTTTGTGATTATCAGCGGAGCCCTCGGCGCCGCCGTCCTGCTGCGAAGCGTCTTGCGCATGGGACTCTACATTTCCCAAGTGACCGAAAGTCTCGAGCAAGTCCGCGCGGGTATCGAGCGAATGGAGAAGGCCGGTGCAAACATAGCAGCCGCCAACGGCGAAACCGGTCAGGTCCGCACGCTCGACCTGGCGAACATCGGCCGAGGCGATCCGACCATCCTGACGGCCGCCACCCTCGACCGATCGGTCTTTCCGCGATTGGTCGCCGCCATGGAGGACCAACCGCCCGCCCGCGGCGAGGACGCGTTGACGGCTCCGGAAACGTTACCTGCGAGCTCCACGATCGACGAACAGTCGGTAGACGGTGCGACGGGGCGGGATCCGTCGGTCGACGTCCAGGCTGAACCCGCGACAAGAAACCTTCTTCGTCAATGGAAAGTTGCGGTGCGCAACGCCGATCTCGTGACCTGTCGATCCGTCCTATCGGCGCTCGTGGACACGGCAAGTGAAGACGAGTTGCAGCCTCTTCGTGCACAGTTGGAAGCGCTGGCGGATCGAGCCGAGGGGCCTTTGCACGACGCGTTCTCACGGCGCGTGCGAGAGCATGACTACGCAGGCGCGCTCGCGATCGGCGAGCGAATCGTCTGCCTGCTTCCCGATCGCCGGATCGCCGAAGAGTTCAAACGTATCGAGCCGCACCTGGTTCGGCGAATCGAATCCATCGACGAGACCCAGGGTGACCGGCGCTCCGTCGCGCATTAGTGTCGTGTTTCATAAGCCCGACGACCACGAGCCTCACCCGAGCCGCGGGCTCTCCTGCGGAGCGCAGCTCGCCCGCGCGATTTCTCGCCGTTGGAATGTGTCGCGAAAGACGGTCGACCCGCTACACAATCACACACATTGCTATGGCATCCCGTCACGCACCCATTGACAGGCCTCGCCTACTCGCACGGCGTGAGGGTTTTGTACGGATACGGAAGCGATTTCAGAGCGTCGACGGCCAGGGTGAAGTCGCGTACGTCGATGGGGTTCAGCGGATTCACCTGTTGGGGCTGAAACTGGGCTACCGGCTTGAGGATCGTGCCCTCGAGTTCCCTGAGCCTTTCGTGCAGGACGACGAGATCAAGGACGTTCAGTTTCACGTCGTCATCGACGTCCCCCCATTGTGGTGCATCGACCGTCCGCAGCGGGAGGGCCTCGGCACACGACGCCTCGTACCCCATGCAGCTTGAGGGTAAAAGGGCGATTTCGTACCTCGACGCTCCGGGCATAATCTCCGGGCCGGTCGCGTACAAGGTCCGGCCGCCCAGTTCGCCTGCCCAATCTCGGTACTCCGGCTGACAGCCGAGCACGGCACACGCGAAAGTCGTTTCCAGTGCTTCCGAGTCCTCACAGGTGATGCTGGGCAAACACGTCCCGCCGCGCGGCATCATCGTTACTGGATGTATCCGTGCGTCGCACGCCGCCTGGTCAATGCAAGCCGTTCCGCCGGGCTCGGTCCCACCCTGGCAGGTGTGCATCTGCTCGCAGGTTCCACCCAGGCCGCGCTCGTCACAGTCATCCTGGGATCTGCACATGCCTCTTCCGTCTTCCGCTCCGCCGCGACACATTCGGATCGTGTTGACGTAGCGCTTTTGACCCTCGAACTCAGCGAAGGGGGTTTGGCAGGCGCCGCCGTCACAGTCCGCGTCCGAAAGGCACGGAGCAAAGAGGTTCATACTCCCGGCGCCGCAAGTGTGGTGGAGCATAGCCAAAGTCACCTCGATGGCCGTTTGCTCGGATTCGGTAGCAGGAACGTCTACGGCGATGTACCGGTTTTGCCCTTTCAGGGGAAGAACGTGGAGCACGCCGGGAAGCAGCGCGGCTATCGGAATGTTGATGGGCTGGGGATCGACGGTATCGTCGAACACGAACGTGTCGGCCTCCACGAAGTCAATCGTGTATGTGCCGAGTGCATCTCCCGGAACCGTCAACGCCAACGTCCCGAGGTA
>JADFRO010000082.1 GCA_022561255.1 Planctomycetota bacterium
CGTCGTCTCAGCAAAGAATATGAAGAACTGACGGAAACGAGCGAGTCCATGATCCATCTCGCTATGATAAACCTCATGACACGGCGACTCAGCTATGCATAAAGTACCCTTATTAAACACGCTCTTACAAAGCGATGGGCACGGCGATGGGAATTGACAGCTCGCTGAGCGCTGGGCAACTCTTCATGACGATCCTGATCCCATTTCATGCGGAGGATCTCGCGGGTAGTGAACCATTATCTGTCGATCTAACGTACTACGATCGGAGCACGCGGAGCTGGGAACTAGCCGTCGGCGGCAACGACCAGCCGAGCCCGGACCACGGACTCGACGTGATTGGGGATCGGTTCACTTTCGTGGACGGTACGATCCCGCTGCTCAGCGACGAGTTGGGTGACTATGGTGTCTTCTGGAACCCCGAACTCGGAGAGGGTTTCGTCTGGGCCAATGTTGACTACACGGGCGAGTTCGCAAACGCGCGCCAGATCCAGACCGTGCATACCCCGACCCTTTCCCAATGGGGTCTGGTCGTCATGACACTTTTGCTGTTGACGGGTTTAAACGTCAAGTTTGGGCGGCGTCGGCCGGGCGCCGCGGCCCCGGTGCCCGTAGCGTCGCTCCCTTGATCCCCTCGTTGTCCAAGGCGGGATTGTGGGCGCTGCCTGCACGCTGCCGTGTTATCCTGAGTTCTAGCGCTTGAGTGACACGGCGCGGTCTCTATTTTTTGAGTAGTCCGGGTTTTGTGGCTGCTGCTCTTCACTACGGGCAATCCGTCGGTCCGGCGAAAGGATAGTTCAGTGATTTCACGGCGTCTGTGACGAATGTGATTTCCAAAACGTTAATTTTTGTTGCGGAGTCCGGACGGCTGCCCTGAAGCTTAGCGCGAACGAACGGAACGGAGGGCACGGGCAGAACCAGCACCGTAACGACTGCGGCGAGGTCGCGGACGTCGGGTTGGCTGGCGGTTCCGGGTGGACCGCCTGGTTCCTGGAATGGGGCGACGAGGTCACCCCAGCGCGCCGTCTCGATCGTTAGCGTTTCGGACTTGGCAGTGCAGATATCCTCGAAGCCGTCGCAGCTTGCGGCGACGACTTGCACGTCGTAGATGGAGCTGGGAACAATTCCGGCGCCGGTTACGTTCAGCAGATCGACGCTGCTCCAATCCGTGTAATAGGGTTCGCACTGAAGCGAAGACGCGATGAACGTGGCGTCGGTGTATTCGTTTTCGTCGAAGCTCCGCGGCGGGCCGACCCAGCGGACTTGTCCCTCGAACGAGGAAAAATCTCGCGCGGGGTACTCGGCGATGTTGTCAGGATCCGGGTGGTGAAGCGATCGGAACGTAACGCGGATCGCGGTCCTGGCGTCCCACGTCGGACCGCCCGCGGGCACTGAAAAGGAGATGTAACGGTTGTTGTTGATCCCTACGGGGTCCGCCAAAGGGTTCGGCGGGGGAACGTAGACGCATTCGTCCGGGACACCGTTTAGATCGAGGTCCGTCGAGAATCCCTCGAGTATGTCGCACGAGTCGACTCGGCCATTGGGCTGGCAGTCGGCCTCGCATTCGTCCGGTATGCCGTTTTCGTCACAGTCGAAGCTGTCCCCGCTGGCGATCTCACATGCGTCAAGAACGAAGTTCCCGTTGCAATCATTCGCGAGGACTTCGCAGGTGTCGGGTAGGGTGTTGTCATTGCAATCGTCCTCACCCTCTCCGGCGACAGGGTTCGACTCGCCCTCACAGGAAAAACACTGATCTGCTCCCGACAATGGCTGATAGGTTCCCACCGCACAGGGTGAACACGTGGTCGATCCGGGTTGGGCGGCGAACGTTCCGGGGTCGCATGCGGTGCACGCTGTTTGTCCGTTGTTCGGCTGGACCGTTCCCGGGAGGCAAGGGATGCAAGTTACTTGACCGTCACTTGGCTGGAACGTCCCAGGTGAGCATGCCGTGCATGGTTCCTCGCCGTCTTCGCTGAACGTGCCCGGTGGGCAAGGTGGCGAGGTTAGACTTCCGAACTCAGCCGCGCCCACGTCGACGACTCCGGATGCGATGCGCCGCGAGCCATACAAGTCGAGCGGTACAATCTCCGTGGTGTTGCCGTCGTCGTCGAGGTCGGCGAGATCTTGCGGGATCAGCGTGTTGTTACCTGCATTGATGGCCGGCGAACCAGATGCGACACGCATGTCGTCGTCGGCGGTGCCTGGCTGGCCGTCTCCACCGTCGGGATTTACGAACATCGGGTCCGCGCCGGAGTTGCCCACTCCGCCGAGGACGCCGGTCCACCCGTGAACCAAACTGTTTTGGATGTCGGCCGTGGCGTCGGGAACGACGCCGTTGAACGAGAGTGCAAGGAAAATCTGGGCGGACTCATCGAGTCGGCCGTTACCCCAAAGGATGGAGTTGTAGATATTGGTGTGCCGGCCCGCGGCGTTAAGGATACCGGCGCGATCGGACGAGCCTGCGGTATTGCGGAAAACTGTGCAGTTGATCAGTGTCGTCGTTCCCTGCGACCCATAGTTGTATACGCCCCCTGCCGCGTTCCCCCCGTGGTTCGCGAAAATGGCGCAGTTCACAAGCTCAGCGTTGGCGGCGTTGACGATGTACATTCCCCCCCCGGTGTCCCCCACTTCGTTCCCATACATCATGCAGTTGAACAACCGGAATGTGCCCGACTGTACATACATGCCGCCGCCGCGTGAGGCGATGTTGTAGCTAAAGATTGTATTGCGAACGATGGGGCTGCTGAAGTTGTTATAGATTCCGGCGCCGCGGCCGCTGGGGCCGATGACCTGGTTTGCGGTGAATGTGCAGTCGGATATGAACGCATCGCTGCGTTCCATGTACATTCCCCCGCCGCCGACAAACGTCTCGGAGATGTTGGCGGAGTTTTCGAGGAAATGAGTCTGCAGCACGATGGGGCGGCTTTCGAGGGTGTAAAGTCCACCGCCGCGATTGAAAGCCGAGTTGCCCGACAGCGTACAGCGGGTGATGGTTGGGGTTGCGCCGTTGTGGATGTAGATGCCGCCGCCGTGCATGTCGGAACTGTTGCCGGAGAACGTGCAATCGGTGAAGAATGAGTCTCCGCCGACCGCAGCTCCTCCTCCCCCTCCGAGTGCCCCGACGGTGTGGTTGTCGGTGAAGCTCGTGTTTTCCACGATCGTCACAATCCCGGGTGCGTTGAACAATCCGCCCGCCCAGCCCCCCGAAGCGTTGTCGCGCAGCTCGCAGTTGGTGATGACCGCACCGGCGTGGTCGTTGACACTGCCATGGTTGGCGGACCAGTTGTCACGAACCGTACAGTTGGTCACGGTGATGGGGCCATAGTAGATGTTGACGCCGCTGCCCTGGTCCTTGCTGTCAGGCGACGCACCGAAGTTCGGGCCATCTGCATAGCCGTGCGAGACGGTGAAACCGTCCAGGACGGTCGTTGCGGCTGACGTGGATTCGTCGTCGTTGGCGACGACGTGGTAACTGTTTTCGGCGTAGTTGGTGAAGTCCGGCGCGTCGTCGCCGCTTAGGTCGCCGCTGAGGATTGTTTCAAACGTGGCGAAGTTGCGGACGTTTGGATCGGCGGCTCCACATCCGGCGTATCCGCCGCGCAAGGCGACGCCGCTTACGAGATAGAACGAGGCAGTTCGGTCACCCGCGGTTTGTCCGGCGCCCTGATCGGGCTTGTAGGTTCCGTTGGCCACGCGAATCTCGTCGCCGAACGATGCGACGGCCAGCGCGTCTTGCGGATTTGTGAACGCGCTGCACCAACTCACCCCGTCGTGAGTAGGTCCGGTCGCGCCGGCGTCGACGTAAAGGATCGTGGCTGCATGCACCGGTTGTGCGACTGCGGAGCAGGCAACGAGCGCGGCCGCGAGCGGAAGTGTCGATCTTCTCATTTTTCGCTCCCTCTGAGTTAAGTGAGGGCGACGTCCCGAATCGAGCGCCATGATAATCTGCGTGCGATGAATCCGCAACGGAAAAAACGTACAATCGACCCTGTGAAAAGCCTCAGAAGCCCACAAATTGCATTCTCGCTGCTGTCGTTCCAGTGTCGACGCTTATTTGCACTGAATGTAGTGCCGACCGCATTACGACTTCGGAACGGATACTCTAACGCGTAGGTGCAACGTCGCTGACGGAGAGGCGGGGATGCGTGCGGTCTTAGTGGTTGAGGAAGGGGGGCCAGGGACGACTACAGGAACAACGGTTGGTCGAAGCGCACTCCCGCGCCGATGAGTTTTTCGCTATCGGATCGAATGATTTCGGTGCGGACGACGGTGCCGAAGCAACTTGCGCTGGCGAAGCCGGCGAAAGAGTTGGACCCGTCTTCGTCCGTGAGAACGATCTCGCAACGATGTCCGACGCAGATTCCTTGCGAGGCAGGAACGCGGACGTAGACGCCGCCTTCGCTGAGGTCGTCGGCTACGCATGAACAAGGTTCTATGGATCCCGAGCGCGTTACCTGAGCGGACAGCCTGCGCGCGCGTCGCGTCGACGCGCGGCGTTCGTCAACACGCGATTGCGTGCCGACTTCGGCGCCGATGATTCTTTCGTCAAGAAGCTGTTCGTGTTGCGTGGCGGTCGGCATGATTGGTTCTCCGCGAGGAGTCGAGTCGTCACCGCTCGCGGGGTCAGCTCGCCCCGACCGGTCGTCTCGACCCAAGGGCTGACTGTACGGACAATTATCGGAATGTCAAGGTTGTCGGATTACTAAATACTGGACACGTAGCGTGCAGCAGTTCATGCCAATCGGCCCTGGCGCCGCTGTCAGTGCGGTTGTGTCGACGTCGCAGCAGCGCGATTTGATCCGTGACGCCCGTGCGGAGTGACATGTTGCGACCGAGTCAGCTCTCAACTTCCAGCGGCCGGGCGCATGTATAGTCGTCTTCCTCGAACCGTTCCAACGGGCAGGCCCGTGAGATTCATGCCGTCAAAAGGTGAGCAGCGCCCCTTGGAAACAAAGCGCTCGGCGTCGACGGTCCATGTGGCGGTCGGGTCGATGAGGGTGAGCTCGGCCGGCACGTCTACGTCCGTCGTGACGGGCTGGCGCCGGATGACGCGAGCGGGTCCGTCGGTCATCCATTTGATGAGCGCAGACCAGTCAGCGAGACCGGACCGAATCATCGCTTCAGCGCAGACGCCGACCGAAGTCTCGAGTCCGACGATTCCCGGCGGTGCCTTGAGAAAGCCAACACTTTTTTCTTCACGGGTATGTGGAGCGTGGTCGGTGACGATGCAGTCGATCGTGCCGTCGAGCAGCGCGCTTCGACACGCGTCGACGTCGTTGTTCGGCCGCAGCGGCGGATGCATTTTTGTGTTGGGGTTCGCGTCGGCACAGGCTTCGTCGGTGAGTAACAAATGGTGAGCGCAAACTTCTGCGGAAACGGGAAGGTCATCAGCCTTGGCTGTTCGCACCAGGTCGATCGCTTTCGCCGTCGAGATGTGGGCGACGTGATAGCGGCCGCCCGTCTTTCTGCACAGGTCAATGTCTCGCTCGATCATCGCCTCTTCGGATCGTGGGTCGAGTCCGGGGAACCCGAGCCTGCGGGCAACACTTCCGGCGTGCATGACGCCGCCGGCTGAAATCTCCTTGTACTCGCAGTGTTGAATGAGCAATGTGTCGTGCGTTGCCGCCTGTTCAAACGCGGTTCGCATTACCTTGTCGTCTTCGACGCCGTCACCGTCATCGCTGAAAGCGATCGCACCGGCCTGTAGCAGCGCGGCGAAGTCGACGACTTCTCGTCCGGCTCGACCTTGCGTGATCGTCGCAATCGGCCCTACGGTGCAATGTCCTGCGTTGCGAGACAGCTCGAGCACGAGTCGAACGGCGTCCGGATGATCCAGCGGCGGGGCCGTGTTGGGCATGCAGGCGACGAACGTGAAACCGCCGGCGCAAGCTGCGGCGGTACCGGTCTTGATCGTTTCCTTGTGCGTCTGACCTGGCTCTCGCAGGTGGACGTGGATGTCGATCAATCCGGGACAAAGGATCCAGCCGTCGGCCGAAACGACGTGAGCCCTCGCTGAGACGCGCGCTGCGCCTGCGATGACGCCATCGACGATCGCAACGTCGGCCACCTCATCGCGTCCGATTGACGGATCGATGATCCGCGCTCCGCGAATGACTATGGCGGCGTGTTCAGCGCTGTGCGTCATCGATCGGGTTTGCTTGGTTGGGCACGAAGTTGTCCTCACAGCTCTCCACGTAACCGCATCGCTCGCAGAGTCGCTTGCAAAGGCGGTCGACGAGCGTACTAGACTCGCACTGCGGGCAGCGAAGTCGGTGCGCGGTAGATCCCGACGTGGAAACCGGTTCGTTCGTCATTCCTGCGACTCCTTTCACAGATCCTTAGTTTTGATGCCTCGACGTTTCGCACGCGACGCGACCACGGTACTATACCCGCGGGCAAAGCTCTTCGTCCAATGCCCGCACGCCACCTGTTCCAAAGAGGTATGGCAGCGGAGTTCCAAAGGAGTCGCCGGTTATGCGTGGCAGAAGGCGGTGGTCGAGTCGGCAGCGCTTTGGCAGCTTCCTCTTGGGGGCGGTAGCGATCGGGCTTGCCTTGGTGATCGTCCAAACCGATCCCGGTGCGCACGCCCGGGCGGACGAGTCGGACGGTGTGCCATCAGCCGATCTGATCATCGTCGGCGGGAAGGTCTGGACGGGCGCCGATCGTCAGTGGCGAGGGGCGAAGGCGACCGCGCTGGCGATCGTTGGTGATACGATCGTAGCCGTCGGCCGCGACGATGACGTTCGCCGACGCATCGGTCCCAAGACAAAGATCATTGACGCCGGCGGCAAGCGCATCATCCCGGGCATAACGGATAGCCACACTCACGTGGTAGGCGGTGGCCTTCAGCTTCAACGTCTCTACCTCCGCGACGTTTCTTCGCGTACTCAGTTCATTCGTGCGGTCGCAGAGGCGGCCAAGACCAAGAAGAAAGGTGAATGGGTTCTCGGCGGTCGTTGGAGCGTCGAGAGTTGGCACGAGCCGCAATCGCCGAGGGCGACGTGGATGGACCCGGTAACGGGCGATACGCCGGTTTTCCTCTCGCGAATGGATGGGCACTCGGCTGTGGTCAACACAGTCGCACTTCGACTCGCAGGGATCGACGCTCTCGGTCCGCCTGACCCGGAAGGTGGAGAGATCGAACGTGATCCGGCGACCAGCGAGCCGACGGGAATCCTCAAAGAGTCCGCGCAGGGTCTTGTGCGACGTTTGATTCCTGTTCCATCGTCGGCCCAGCGCTACGCCGCCTTGCTCCGTGCGATGAAGCACGCCAACTCGTTCGGTGTGACGTCGGTCCACGACATGTGCGGGTTCGACGATCTTGCGACCTTCGTCCGTGCCCGTGACGCCGGTACGCTTACGGTGCGGATTACCGCTTACATTCAGGCGGAACGCGAATCGACGCCGTCGGATTACTGGTCGGGACGGCTGCGGGAAGCGGCTCGCACGCGCTTTGGCCTCGATGGAAAGATGGTGCGGGTGGCGGGATTCAAGGGGTACGTCGATGGATCGCTCGGCAGCAGAACGGCCTACATGCGTGAGCCGTTCAGCGACGCGACGTCGGAGATGCGTTATCCGCGTGGTCAGCTCAGCGCGTTCGCCGCGTCGCACGATTCATTCGTCTCGCAGATCGTTGAGGCGGACGCGCTTGGGTTGCAGCTAGCCCTGCATGCGATCGGTGACGAGGCGAACCACCTCGCGCTCAATGCCTACGAGGAGGTGCGGAAGCGCAACGGACGCCGCGACGCTCTGCACCGTGTGGAGCATGCCCAGCACCTTCACGTTTCCGACATTCCGCGTTTCGCCACACTCGGTGTGGTCGCTTCCATGCAACCGTTCCACAAGGCAGACGACGGCCGATATGCGGAGGTCGGCATCGGGAAGGCGCGGTTGGAAGGATCGTACGCCTATCGGCAACTGGTGGACTCGGGCGCGCCGCTGATCTTCGGCAGCGATTGGCCTGTTGTAACGCTCAATCCCTTTGCGGGTATGGATGCAGCCGTCAACGCGCGAACGCTCGCCGGCGACGTTTGGCTGGCGTCTCACTCGTTGACCGTCGAAGAGGCCCTTCGTGCGTACACGGTTCTGCCGCCGCGGGCGGTACACCGAGGATCACAACTGGGGACTTTGGAGGTGGGAAAGCTTGCCGATCTTGTCATTCTTTCGGAGGATCCGTTGGCGATCGATAAGGATCGCCTGGGTCAGATCAAGGTGGCTACGACTATCGTTGCGGGACGCGTGGTCTACGACGCAATGGACTAGTCTTCCGTCGCGCGTTGGTTGACGGGTTTTTCCGAGCCGCTTCTGCGGAGAGCGAAGCTCCTGTGAGGGAGCGATCCCGCGCTCCTAAGGTTATCTCCCATCGTCCGCTCCCTCACGGTCGCGGCTCTGTTCAGGCGGACCCATCGAATTAGGTGTGACGCAACAGTAGCCGCGCGGCGTCAGACGCGCACCGTCGCTACCATGACCAGGGCGACGTTGTAGGCGGCGTGGGTTCCTGCGGCTGCGCCGTAGCCTCGGTACCAGAAAATTACTGCGAGATACGCTCCCGCCATCGTGCGAAAGATGAAGCGCGATGCGTCAAACAATTCCGCTCCGATCGGCTGATGATGATGGGCCGCAAACAGCAGCGAGGACAAAACGATCGCAAACAGAGCGACAGGCTTGGGGCTGAGACGCAGCAGATCGGCGCCGACGATTACGATGACTGAAATCATGATCAAGCGAAATACGAGCTCTTCATAAATCCCCGCACCGACGCCGAGGGCGACGTTGTCCAAAATATGGTCGGCGGAACCCTCGACCATCGCCAGCGGAGAGGCCCAGTTGAGCAGCAGCAGCGGGGCAGCACAAATCGCCGACTCCGCGTACATCCACGCGACGTGATTCCACTGAATCGTCCAGGGTTTTCTTGAAGCCGCTTGCGTCGCAAGAAGAATCGTCACGACCGCGAGCCCCGGCGCCCAGATGCCGATGTCACCGAATAGGGCCAGGAAGCGATCCATAAGCTCGAACGCGATGACGCGCTCCGGTTGCAGGAGCGAGGCGAGTTCGTAGAACACGATCAGCGGTAGGAGAAAGGCGAGTACGTCCAGCGGTCGCGCGAGAAGCGAGCGCCGTCCGTCGCCGGATTGCTGGGAATTCTTCGCCCGCAGTTGAGATCGAGCCATCGTCACCGTATCGTCCTGACTCGTCGGCGAGCGTCAATCAAAGCAGATTTGGTTTCTGTGTAGCGGCGCGCTCCCGGCCTCCCTCCTTGCCAAGGCGCGCTCGCGGTCTCCCCCCTTGCCAAGGGGGGATTGAGGGGGGTCGATCCGCAACGCCGAGACGCGCCTTGATCCAAGAAGATCATAACGATGAGCAACTCGAAACGGGGTAACTCGAAACGCAGTCAGGTTCGTGAAATCTACGACCGACTGATGCGGGCGTACGGTCCGCAGGGATGGTGGCCTGGCGAGACGGGCGTTGAGGTCGTGGTCGGCGCGATCCTGACGCAGAACACCGCTTGGACAAACGTCGAGCGAGCGATCCAGCGGCTTAAGGCTGCAGACGTATTGGACTGGTCCAAGCTTCATGCGCTAGGCGAGGATGAGCTGGCCGAGTTGATACGCCCAGCCGGCACGTTCCGCGTTAAGGCGGCGCGACTTAAGGGATTCGTACGGCGGGTTTGTGAGGAGTTCAATGGGTCGCTCGATGCCATGCTCGATGGGAACGTGGAGGATGCGCGACTGCGGCTGCTAAGCATCTCCGGCGTTGGCTCGGAAACAGCCGATGCGATTCTGCTCTACGCGGGTGAGAAGATCACTTTCGTTGTGGACGCCTACACCAAGCGCATTCTCCGTCGACATGGCCTGGTCGATCAAGAAACCGACTACGAAACGATTCGCCGCATGTTTCTCGATGCCCTGCCGCGCGACGTTCAGGTTTACAACGAGTACCACGCACTACTCGTGGCTGTCGGTAA